>JAYVQJ010001236.1:0-3263 GCA_043777235.1 Planctomycetia bacterium | reverse complement strand
CGGCCGTTGTATTGGCCGCTGACGCCGACGATGTACACGTCGGTCCCGTTGGGGCCGTAGGCGAACACGGGATGCGACCAGTTCACCGGCATGTGGCCTTTCAGCCGATCGCCGTTGGATTGGAAGGCATCGTCTGCCGTGAGGTTCGGGATAACGTGCGGCGTGATCGTGCTCGTCGCGTAATCGACGTCCAGCAATCGCCACGAGCGCGTGGCCGTGGTCGAGCCGTTGTAGATCGTCAAGATGTGCCGGCCATCGGGCGAGAACCACAGGTTGCTGAAGTCCAGCGCGGTCGCGTACGCGGCTTCCGGTGTGCCGCTATCCGCCGTCGTCAGCAGCATCGAAGCCACGACCGGATTCTGACCGACCGGCGCATCGAGCTGCACGACGTACACCGAAATGCTCGTCGAACTCGGAGCCGTCTTGTCCACGCCGAACATCGCGGCGTACTCGTGCCCGTTGGCGAACGCGACCGTCGCCTTGGCCGAGAACAGTTTATTGAACGGCAGCGTGATGGTGTTGAGCACATGCCCGGTCGTGACGTCGTATTGCACGATCTTGTCGTCGTCGAAACCGGCGGCCGGCAGCGGAGCGGCGGTTCCTTCGAGGCCGGTCCCTTTCGCATCGGGGACGTTCTGTTCGAGGAAGCCATATTGCACGTTCGGCGTCGCGGGGTTTTGGCTCCAGCGATAATTCGTCGAGGGCAGACTGGCCACGAACAGCGGCTGGTACGTCGAGCCGTTCAGCACCAATTGATACGGCATGGCCGGGTCGTAGCTGCGGAGCATCATCAGCGAGCCGTTGCTGTTCCACGAGGACTCGGTGACGTAGTGCGTTCGCACCGCGCCGCTCCAGTAGATCGACGCCGTGCCGCCGACGTTGACAGGCAGCGTGAGGGACGTGCCTGCATCGCCCGTGATGCGCGTGATCGGCGTGCCGAACGTCGGATCATTCAGCGTGGCCAAGTAGCCTGGCTTCGTCATGTTCGTCGGCAGGAAGCCGGGACTCTCCGTGCCGAACACCGAAACGCTCATGACTTCGAGCGCGGCATCGAAGTCGGGAGTGACGTCCATCGTCGGTTGACCAAGTTCGCCCGGCCGCAGCACGAAGTCCTGGCCGATGCCGCCGTTGACGGTGTCGGTCGAGTAATCGTCATAGACCGTCGCGTTGTCCGTGATCTGAGCCAACGACTTGAGGAAGTACGGATACGCCGTGTTTTGGAGGGCAGCGACTCGGTCCAGGTACGCGGCCGTGCCATTCCAGTTGGTCAGCACGCTGGACAGCGCCGTGAAATCGAGGTCGTATTTGTACGAACCGCCGAGCACGATGTCTTCGTCGTCACCGCCATTGACCGAGTCATGGTCTTGACCGCCGATGACGATGTCCCGGCCAGTGCCGCCGAGCACCGTGTCATTGCCTTGCTGGCCGAGCACGATGTCGGCGTCCGCGCCACCGTCCAGCGAATCATCGCCCAGCCGGCCTTGCAGCGTATCGTTACCGGCGTCGCCCATCGCGGTGTCGTTGCCATCCGCGCCGTACAGACTGTCGTTTCCCAGACCACCTGCGAGCGAATCGTCGCCGGTGCCTCCGTTGAGCGTATCGCTGCCGTCGCCACCTTGCAGGTTGTCGTTGCCCTCTTTGCCGCTGACGAGGTCATTGCCCGCACCGCCGTCGAGCAGATCGTTGAACGGCGTCCCTTCCAGCGTGTCATTGCCTCCGCCGCCGCGCAGCGTCACGGGACCGGGAAAGTTGGAAACCGTCAACGAGTTCGCCGAGGCCCCGCCGGTCAAGTCCGCCTCTTCCAACGTGAACAGCGTGTCGGTTTGAAAGCCAACCAGCGACGCATTCGACAGTCCAAAATTCGTGTCGCCCGACTCGACCAGGCGATCGACGCCGTCGTTGCCGATGATCGTGTCGATTCCCAAGTTGCCGGTGAGCTGATCGTTGCCGATGCCACCGTCCAACCGGTCGTTCGCAGAGCCGCCGATCAACGTGTCGTTGCCATCGCCTCCGTTGAGCGTGACGCGCATCGAGGTCGCATGAGCGTCCATCAGGTTCGCGCCCGCGCCGCCGTTCAACCGCACGCGATCAATGCCGGAGAGCACGTCGGTTCCGAGTCCCGTGAGCTGCGTGTTGCTGACCGTGAGATTCACGTCGCCACTTTCGACGAGCAGATCGACGGCTGTGCTGCCGAGGAACGTGTCGTTGCCCAATCCGCCGGTCAGTGTCGTCGGCAGCAGCGACGTAGAGACATCGAACTTGTTCGCGCTCGCGCCGCCGACGAGTTGCACACCTTCGACGTTCAGAATTGAGTCGGTTCCCAATCCGATCAATTGCGTGGGCGTGAGTGTGAAGCTGACGTCGCTGGATTCCGAAAGGAGGTCGGCCGTTCCATCGCCGCCGTCGAGCGTGTCATTGCCCAGCCCGCCGCGCACCGTGTCGTAGCTCGACCCGCCACCTTGCACGAGATCGTTGCCCGCACCGCCGTCCAGCGAATCGTTGCCGCTGCCACCTTGCAGCCAATCGTCGGCCGCGCCGCCCAGCAACGTGTCATCGCCGCCCGTGCCGAGCAGCGTGTCGTAGCCATCACCGCCATTGATCGAATCGTTCCCCAAGCCGCCGATGAGCGAGTCGTTGCCGCCGCCGCCATTCAACGTCAACGGCAACGTGGACAGCGAAGCGTCGATCGTGTTGTTCGACAACCCGCCCGTGATCTGCACGCGCTCGAGATTCGCGAGCGTGTCGGTCCCTTGGCCAGTGAGCGATGTGTCGGTCAGCACGAAACTGCTGTCGGCGGAGACCGCCAGCAGATCATTGCCGAGACCGCCGTCGAAGAAGTCGTTGCCGAGCGATCCCGCGAACAGATCGTCGCCAAGTCCGCCGCTGACCGAATCATCACCCGCGCCGCCGTCGAACGTGTCGTTGCCCGATCCGCCAACCAGCGTGTCGTTGCCGTCGCCGCCGGACATATTCACGGGGCGATCGGTGGTGTTCGTCAGGCTGTCGCCGCGAGCGCCGGCATTGAACGTGATCTTGCTGACGGCTGTCGTCGCGAACGTCGATTCAACCGCCTTGCTCCCGGTCACGACTCGAATCTTCACGCTCGTGGCCGTCGGCGCGCTGACGGTGGCGATGTCGCTGTAGCTCGTCCCGGTGATGACGACTTCGCCCGTCGTGGAGTTGAGAACAATCGTCGCCGCTGTGGTTGAGCTGTTTGCGCCGGAAAGCAACGCCCGCGATTCGAGAAGTTCCGCAGAAACGTG
>JAYVQJ010001235.1:0-3264 GCA_043777235.1 Planctomycetia bacterium | reverse complement strand
GCTGTTGACCGCACCCTGAAACTGACAGGGCTTTCCTTTTTGAAAGACATTGAAGGCAAGAGATTCGATCAGCTCGATAAGTCTTTCCAGCGCGCACTCATGCGTGCTCAGGTCACCGTCTACATCATTCGTCCTGGAACTCCGAAGAAGGTGACCTACGTTCTTTTTGAGCGTCTCAACACTGGCGGTTTTACGATGAATCCGCAGGAAATACGCCACGCGTTGAACCAAGGCGTTCCCGCCGACTATCTGAAAGAACTCGTCGAAATTTCCAATTTTCAGTCTCTCGTCAGACTCGATGACGGGCGAATGAAGAATCGTGAGTTAGCCTTGCGATACATCGCGTTTCGGATGACGCCACCAGAGAAATACCAGCGTCCACTCAAGCAGTTTCTCGACAATGCGATGGAAGAGCTTGCAAACACGAACAAAGATCAGCGAGACATTTGGAAGCGAGAACTGAATCAAGCATTAGCCGTCGCTAAAAAACTTCTTGGCGATGTGGCCTTCAGTACGCGTCCCCAGAGATTCCAGCTCAACAAGGCGCTGTTCGAGGCGTGGTCGGTCTGCTTGGCCTCACTCAGTGATCAACAACGGAAACGGCTCGTCGCACAGGGAGATCGTTTGAACGAAAACTATCGTCGTCTGCTAAGCGACGACAAATCCCCGCTGACTTTGGCCGTCAGCGCACGGACGTCCGATGAGGATGCAATCAAGAATCGCTTCTCGGAAATTCGGAAGCTCATCAACAATGCATTGGAGACGCCGTGATCTCTCAATTGTCGATCGCGCGTTTCAAGGCCATTCGCAGTGCCTCATTGCCTCTGCGATCGTTGAATTTGTTTGCCGGAATCAACGGCATGGGGAAGTCGACTTGCCTTCAATCCCTCTTGTTGATGCGGCAATCCTGGATCGCCAGAACTCTCCCGTCGACGGGATTGCTCCTTCGTGGCTCCCTTATCGATCTTGGAAGGGGCGAGGATGTACTCCATCAATTCGAGAATGAAGAGTCCGTCGAATTTCAAATTGAAACACAAAGTGGAAAGGCAACCTGGACATTCGGGGTCGAAAAAGACCACGGACTCGATCATGAAATCCTGCCACTGATTGATTTCAAGGAAGGTTATTCGCAGCCGATTACCGATCCCTCGGCAGCGTACGAGCACCCGCCATTTTCAACCGGGTTTCGCTATCTGTCTGCGGAACGTGTTCGCCCGGAAGTCGCCTATGACACCTCGTTCTATTCTGTCCGAGAACTCGATGAGATTGGATCACGAGGCGAGTTTGCAGTTCACTATCTCGCGGAGCACCAGAATCGACCATTAGCTATCACAACACTTCAACATCCCGAATTGGCAGTGAATCAGATTGATTTGCTGAGCAATGTGCGAGCTTGGATGGGCGAAGTAAGTCCCGGCATCTCGCTCGCAGTGCAGCAGTATCCGGGAATCAATACGGCTGCCGTGAATTACGAATACGACACAGGACCGGGGAGTCGATTCGCAATCCCTCTTCGCCCGACAAATGTTGGATTCGGCATCAGCTACTGTCTGCCAATTATTGTCGCAGCTTTATCATCCAAAGTAGGCGACACATTGCTCATAGAAAATCCTGAATCCCACCTTCATCCGAGCGGTCAGTCGCGGATCGGGCGATTGCTCGCGCTGGTAGCCGCAGGTGGCGTTCAGGTTCTTGTAGAGACGCATAGCGATCATGTGTTGAATGGAATTCGTTTGTGCGTCAAGCATGGCGAAATCCCCGCCGATAATGTCGCCGTTTTTTCATTCGACCGCCCTAGAGGCGATCCAGCGCACGACGTCACAATCACATCGCCGACAATCAATCGAGACGGCAAGATCAATACTTGGCCGTCTGGCTTTTTTGACGAGGCCGAAAAGCTCTTGTTTGAATTGCTTTAGCCATGCCGACAATCGATTTTGCAATCTTCAATGAACTTTCCGCGACGGAGCAAGCTACCGGAGTTCACCAAGCGATTGATTGGATCAAGGGACTCATTGACGTCATGAAGAGCGGCTGCCGATTGGGGTTTCGCCGACTAAAGACGCGGCATGACTTTCGTTTCCATCAATTAACCGACGACGAACGACTTATTGACGTAGTTTCTCGACTGGATCGGGACCGCAGGAACTTAATCTTTTCTCTACTTTCTTCTCCATACCTGGAACCGGCTGACGAATCGGCGTTTCTGTCTTTCAATGTCCTGTCCGTTGCGGATGAAACTCGTGCCGATGCTGAAGGGCTCTTGAGTGGATACGTCTCCGATGCCTTGGTGATTAGCTTTGACACTCATGTCCGCTGGCGAACACCAGAGATCCAGTTGGGGCTGGAGTATGACACCACGCGAGAAATCCGCAGCGTTGACGTGCGACATGCAAGTCAAGCTACACATGTTGGGAAACACATCCGATGGGCCTCGCGTCGGTCATGTTCTGTCCAAGAACTTACGCCTCGAAACGATCAACCACTCCCAAACATGCGATTCTCGGACCAGTTGGTTAATGATGATTGGCATGAATTCTATTCCGAGACGAGTACGCTCTCCGCACCGGAAAAGACCGCCCGCTTGCGCACTGTCGCCGAGGACATCGCCTACATGAATGGCTACGACTATTGCGCGACCCGGTCAGCCAGGAACAGTCAACGCTCTGGTGCTCTCCGTCAGATTTTCGTGTCAAAGTACACGCGACCGGGGCACGAACTCTACCTTTCGACAGATTTTGAAAAAGCCGCAGGAGCGTTTGAGGTATTCGACCGAAATGGCCGACACCTCGGAGAATGGCTCTTTTCCGGTTCCAAAAATGGCGATGCCGACGGCAGCGGGCGTCATGACATCATTGTCGGATGATAGTTAAAGAATCGTAGCGCAAACCGGCGGTTGGCGGTCGGTCGTCACGACAACAATCTCGTCGCGGAACGACGATTACATTATCACGAGTTCGGCGCGGGGCTCCTGGCCCCGCCGAAGGACAACGAGTTCCTCGACGCGCTCACGGTGTTGAGGAACTCGAAGCGGTTTCCAAAGCCGTCGCCCAGGCGGCTCGCCGGTGATGTTCGGCTCAAACGCCAGTCGGCGAGCCGGGCGGCGTTCGCCCCCGGACAATTCACAAAGCGGATGAGTCCGGGGGCTGACGCCCACCGGCTCGCCAAATCTCGCCAGCGGGTGAGCCACCTGCATTCAGCGCTGGTTTTGAGAAGCCGGAGGCTTCAAAGCCATTAGCCGGGGGTCGCGCAGCGCACCCCCGG
>JAYVQJ010001234.1:0-12848 GCA_043777235.1 Planctomycetia bacterium | reverse complement strand
CTGAGGCAAGGCCTCGCTAGTCTTCGTCGCGAGCGGGCGTGCCCGTCACTTCGGCGATCGAGTTGTTCCAGTTGTTGCCGTTTGAACGGTTATTGTTCCATCCGAGGTTCTGGTAGCGGCGGCCTTGGTTCATGCGGTTGTAGCTGTTCGCCACGTCGATCAGTTCGCCGGTGATGGCGTGCGAGACTTCGGTCAATCCCACGACCATCGCCAGAGTCACGATGGTCGCGATCATGATCAACTCGGAAGTGATGACCACGCCCTGTTCGTCATCGAGTAGTTGTTTGAGGAGTCGCAACATCATCGGCCTCGTCGGGAAACGGAATCGTGAAGGGATCCGGAATCGGACGGGCAACTCTAGGTCGCGATTTGGCATCGCGTCGGCAAACGCGGAGCGAACGAGCTCGCACCGCGGGCCGGTTGCAACGATTGCTCCTGACGAGCCGTCAGCGTGGCCTCTCTTGCGTGGCCGAGATACCGTATCGGTCAACTTCGACCACTCGATCAGGAGACTCACATGGCTCGTCCGACCTCCCGCCGCCAGTTCCTTAAAACCGGTGCTGTTGCCGGCGCGTCACTGTTTGCAGCTCCCGCGTTCCTGCGAGCGAAGAACCTCAACGAGAAACTCAACGTCGCCTGTATCGGTGTCGGTGGACGCGGAGCCGGGCACCTTCCCACGCTCGCGGACGAGAACATCACGGCGATCTGTGATGTCGTCGAGCCGACACTCGGCAAGGTCAGCGAAAAATATCCGCAGGCGAAGAAGTTCTCCGACTTTCGCAAGCTGCTCGATCACGACCGCGACTTCGACGCGGTCGTCGTCAGCACCTGCGAGCACACGCACGCCTTCGCGACGTACCCGGCGCTCCTGCTCGAGAAGCACGTCTACTGCGAGAAGCCGTTGACTCACAACATTTGGGAAGCGAGGCAGATTCGCGAGACCGCCGCGCGGTTCAAGGTCGCGACGCAGATGGGAATTCAGATTCACTCTGGCGAGAACTACCGCCGTGTTGTTGAACTGATCCAAGCCGGCGCGATTGGCCCGGTGCGCGAGTGCCACGTCTGGGTCGGCAGAGCGTGGGGACGGCAGAGCGCCGAGGATGCGAAGAAGTACGGCGACATCGTCCACGTGGAAGAGCGACCGACCGAAGTACAGCCGGTGCCGCAGGGCTTGGATTGGGATCTGTGGCTCGGCCCCGCGAAGCCTCGACCGTTTCACAACGTCTATTTTCCGGGACCAAAGTGGTATCGCTGGTGGGATTTTGGCAGCGGCACGATGTCGGACCTCGGCAGCCATTGGAACGATCTGCCGTTCTGGGCGCTCAAGCTGAAGTCGCCGCTGACGATCGAAGCGTCCGGTCCGCCGCCGCATCCGGAACTCGCGCCCGCCTCAATGCAGGCGACTTACGAATACGGCCCGCGCGGCGAAATGCCCGCCGTCAAAATGACGTGGTATCAAGGAGTCAACAAGCCGGAGATCTGGAAGAGCGGCGGCATCCCCAAGTGGGAGAGCGGTTGCCTCTTCATCGGCGACAAGGGAATGCTGCTGGCCGACTACGGCAAGAACGTTTTGCTGCCTGAGAAACAGTTCGAGGGCTATCAGCGTCCCGATCCGTCGATCCCGAAATCACCGGGCCAGATGCACGAGTGGTTGATCGCCTGCAAGACTGGAGCACCGACGACGTGCGACTTCGAGTACTCTGGCTGGCTGACCGAAGCGAATCATCTCGGCAACGTCGCGTATCGGCTTGGCAAGAAGATTCAGTGGAACGCCGACGAACTGAATTGCCCGAACGCACCCGAAGCGGAACGGCTCATTCGCCGCGAGTACCGCATGGGCTGGTGTCTGTGCTGAAGCCTGTCATGTCTGACGAAAACATTCACGTCATTGATGAATTGCTGGCCGGGAAGACCGTTGTCGCGGCGTTGCGTCATTGGCGATCGGACCTCAGTTGGAAGGCCGCGCGTGAATTGTTGGCCGCACGGAAATTGACAGTCAACGGGACAACGTGCCAGGACGACGCGCGGCGAATGAGCGTCGGCGATGTCGTCGAAGTCTTGGACAAACCGCGACCGAAGCCTCCGCGGCACGACGCGCTTTGCATTCGTTTCATCGACGAACACATCGCCGTCGTCGAGAAGCCGTCTGGGATGTTGACTGAGCGGCCTGCGGCGGAAGCGCTGCCGCGAAAGAAGGGTGTGCCGTTGACTCCGTCGCTCGATGAATTGCTGCCGCGCGTTATCGACGAATATGTGGGGCGTCGATTGCAAGGCGAGCAGCGAGCGATCTTCATCGTGCATCGACTGGATCGCGACGCCAGTGGATTGCTTGTCGTTGCGCGGACGCCGGAGACTCGCGATCAACTGACGCAGCAGTTCGCCGCTAGGACACCCAGCCGAGTCTATTGGGCTGTCGTGGCGGGACGACTTGAAGCGCAGACGATTCGCACGCACTTCGTGCGCGATCGCGGTGATGGCAAACGAGGCAGCGTCGAACATCAGCGTGAGTCATCGGAAGTGGAGTCGCGAGACACTCAACTCGCCATCACGCATGTGAAGCCGCTCACCTCACGACGGGGCAAGACGTTGCTCGAATGCCGCTTGGAAACGGGCCGCACGAATCAAATCCGCATCCACCTGGCCGAACTGGGCCATCCGATTCTTGGTGACGTGAAATATGGCCCGTTGGCGAGCAGCCAGCAGCTCACTCGATTGGCTCTGCATGCGATCGAGTTGGCATTCACGCACCCGTCGACCGGCGAGTCGCTGCGGTTTGAGAGTGAATGGCCGAAGGAAGTGCCGTTGCCATGAGCGGCGGTCACTTCCAGTAGACCTTCTTCACGTACAACACCACTGCTGGCACGATGAAGATCGGCATTAGGAAAAAAAACGGAAACGTCGGCCAAACGAAATTAAAGATGACCAACTGATCGAGGATCACCGAGCCGATCGTTCCCCAACACATGATGAGCAGGCCCATCTGCTTCCGGCTGGCTTGTTCATCCGGAGTCAGTTGCGACCAATACCGGCGCGGCCCCTCGGCTGCCGCTTTCGGAGCAGGCGCGGCGGCTGGTTGATTCGCGGCCTTGTCGGCCTTTTTGCCCTTCTTCGGTTCGGGAGCAGCCGGAGTTTCCTTCTTGACGATCACCGGCGTCTCGCGTGTGCCGGGCGGGTAGTACTTGGAGATCGCCTTGTTGATCGCTGGCGGCGCGGCGAGCACGGGGCGCACCGGAAGATCGAAGCTCAGCCGCAGTTCTTGTTCGAGGTCGTGAGTCAGTTCGTCCGTGCAAGCCACGAGGATGTAGTCGTCGTCGGCGAACAGCGGGATGATCGAATTACGGCGGACGCTGGCGCGGGCGACACGGTCCAGAACGCTGTCGTCCGGGATCGTTTCCGAAAGATCGACGTACGACAGACCCAACTCAATGGCATAGGCTCGCGTCGCGGTCTCGACATCGGCGAGCTTCATCTGCACGACAGCATCACGCACGGTCAGTCCGCGTTTGTCGGCGAACTCTTTGACCTCTTTGATTTGCTGCTTGGTGATTGTCCCTTGTTCGGCCAGGACGTTTTCGGTCATCCGGTTGCCGGTGCGAGACAGCTCTTCGGGGAACTCACGGCCTTGGCTTTCGTCGTATTCCCGCTTGCGCTCCGGGTCGGTGAGCAGCAGCATCGCTTTGGCCAACTCGTTGAGCAGCTCTTGTGAGATCACCGAGTACTGCCCGGTCGCATACTTGCGGACGTGTCCGTTGAGCTTGCGATAGTTCGCCCGGATCTTCTCCGAGTCGTCTTCAAACTGCACCAGTCGCAGCAGCGTGTAATGATCGGGGGGTCGTGGCCCGTCGGGAATGCCCAGCCAATCTTTGTAGACGTCCAACGCCACGGGAGACTCCTCTGAAGGTGAAATTCGGATTGCGGAACTCAAAAGGAATCAAATTCCGAATTCCCCATTCCAACTTATTCGACGTGATAATCCCGCGCCAGGTTTTCGAAGACATCAACATCGCTGGTCTGCAAGCCGCCGCGAATGATCTCGGTCGACGCCGCTTGCTTGCTGGTCAGCTCAATTGCCGTGCAGTTGATGCGGCCGCTCGAGTCGTACGAATAGGTGACTTCCACAGGAGAGCCGGCCGGAAGATTGGGGGGCAAGCTGGTGATGTAGAAGTCGCCAATTTGCTCGCAAGCATCCGGGTCCATTGCGTCCCCTTCGAGCACCGTGACGTGAATCCGCTGTTGATTGGCGGTCGTCGTCACGAACTTCTGCTTGACGTTGAACGGGATCGACGTGTTCTTGGGGATCATGATGTGGTTGATCTTGCGGCTGCGATTGTTGGGATCGGTGATCTTGACCCCCAGTGAGTGCGAATTGACGTCGCTGGTCTGCACCGAGCGCAGGCGGTTGATGACCATCTTGCCCATGCGACTTTCGCCGCCAGTCGCCCTAGCTTCGAGAATCGCCGCGTGAATCGCGGCTCCCTGAGCGACCGCCTCTTCGGGCACCACATCGCGTGACGGCGACCGTCCGGCGACTTCGGTCAGCATCTTTTCGACGATCGGCATGTACGTCGAACCGCCGACGAGGATCAGGTCATCAAGTCCCTTCGCACCGACGCCCGACTGTTGCAGCACCAGTTCGGTGGTGTCGCGTGTTCTCTGCAAGAGATCGGCGGTCATCCGCTCGAAGTCGCCGCGAGTCAACGCGACTGTCAGCGAGTTCCCTTTGCAGTAAATCGAGACTTGCGTCTGAGCCTTCTGCGACAGTTCGCGTTTCACCAATTCGCAGTCCTGACTGAGCGACTGCAATGTCTCCGGGTCTTCGCGTGGATCGACTCCGAACTTGGTTTTGAATTGCATCGAGACGTGATCGACGATGCGTCGCGTCCAGTCGATACCGCCCAGCATCACGTCACCGTCGGTCGCGAGAACCTTGAAGTGTGTTGGTGTGTATCGGACAACGGTCACGTCAAACGTTCCGCCACCCAAGTCATAGACGATGACGGTGCGCTCTTTTTGTTGCAGGTCGGTGCGGCCCAACTCCCCCTTCATCCAGGCGTAGGCCAATGTCGCGGCAGTCGGCTCGTTGATGATGTCGATGACGTTCAGTCCGGCGATGCGGCCGGCATCCTGCGTCGCCTTGCGGCGGATGTCGTTGAAGTAGTACGGCACCGTGATCACCGCATTGGCGATCGGGCCGACTTGCGTTTCAGCGTCTTGCTTGAGCTTCTTGAGGATCAACGCCGAGATGAATTCCGGCGTCAGCTTCTTCCCTTGATAGACGACGAAGTACGCCTTGTTGCCCATCTCGCGCTTGATGGCCTCGATGACGTGCGACGGGTCTTCGACCGCGATCCGTTCAAAGGAGGGACCGACGACCACCTTGCCGTCCTCGCCCAGCAACACGACCGACGGAGTGATCGTCTTACCATCCGCGTTGTTGAGCGCGATTGGATTCCCGTCCTTGTCGATTTGCGCCAGCGTCGAATAGGTCGTTCCCAGGTCGATTCCGACAGTAGCTCCCGGCATCAGTTTCAATGACATGGTGTGTCCCTAGAGGTGGTCTCAGAGTTGGTATTTTCCGACGGAACAATTGCGATCAGCGCGGCAAAACCGCATGAACGTTTGATGTGAGGCGGGCATTCTGACGGTCCCTATCCGGTGAATCAAGCACGCGGTCTTCGTCCGTCATTGCCAAGTAGTGTCCTATTTTCAATGTAGCCCGACGTCGCCGACGTCGGGAATAGCCGACTTCGGCGAAGTCGGCCTACAAATTAGGACACTACCCATTGCCAGCGGCTACAGGTCCGGCTTCTTCGCTCGCTTCTCGAAGAGCACGATGTGCTGCCGGGGCAGGACGCCGATCGTTTTCGTCCACTTCAGTCCGAATTCGGGCTGCGAGATCTCCTTCTTGACCTGCGCCTCGGACATCTTGTGGACGAGCTTGATCGGTACGTCGGGGTCTTCCTTGCGGTATTCGACGAACGCAATCCGGCCTCCGGGCTTCAGCGACTTTGAGAGGTCCAGCAGCATCTCGTACGGAAATTCCAACTCGTGATACACATCGACCATGATCGCCAGGTCAACCGATCCCGGCTTCAGCGACGTGGTTTGCTGAGTCCCTTTGACCGGTTCGACGTTCGTGATCTTCATCCGCTTGGTGTTCTCGCGCAGCCGGTCGAGCATCTCTTGTTGGACATCAACCGCCAGCACTTTGCCGTCGGGTAGAACTCTCTCGGCCATCAAGATGCTGATGACGCCGCTCCCGGCTCCGATGTCCGCCACAACCATTCCCGGCTTCAGGTCGAGCGACCTGATCAGCAACGTCAGCCGTTCTTCTTCCTCTCGCTCATCGCGTTCCAGCCATCGCGCGCCGTCACCCATCGGGCCGAAGCCCATCACATGTGCGATCTCGCGCCCCATGTAGAACTTGCCGATGCCATTCGGATCGTGGTCCTTCCGAATCTCATACCGCGAGTCACCCAGCTTGGCCGGCTCGTCGGCGCACAATCCCAACGGCATCCACAACAATCCGATCAACAATCCGACACAGCGAGAATTCATGGTCCGCGCTCCCGTGGAAAGTCAGTTGATTCAAGGTTCGATATTCGCCAACCACCGATTCGACAACTCTGAGCACTCTATCCCGTTGGAGAAAGGGTCGTGCGTTCAAAATTCAAAATTGGCGGAAGTGGAATTGCGGAATTGCTCCGCACGTTGGTCCCCGCCAATTCCGTAGTTTTGCGAAAGATGGATGTAGGGTGGGTCGAGTCATCGAGACCCACCTGAATTCGCGAAACGAGTGGTGGGTCTCGAAGACTCGACCCACCCTACGTTTGAAAAACGAACGAGGCTTCGCCTCAGACCGTGAGCCGGCACGTGCTAGCCGGGATTATTCATGGTGATTTAGTAACCCGCAGCGTCAGCGAGGGCGTCGTCACGGTTCGCCCTCGCTGACGCGTCGGGTTACTTCGCGGCAGTCTGCTTCCTCCATGAGGAGGCCATGAATAATCCGAGCTAGCGTCCGGTTCGAGTATCCCTCGACGTTCCGAACCGGACGCTAGCGCGTGCCGGCTCATCAAACTTGACACACTGAGTTCGACTTCTGTGGCTCAAGGAATCTAGTCCGCTGTGACGTCTCCTTGAATGCTGCTTGTGGTGCTCAATCTGATCACCGACAATCAATCCACAATTGGCCGTTACCTGAGTGCTATGTTGAGCGTGAGTCCGTGTGACGGAAAGATGCTATGGACGAGTGGCACAAGCGAGTCGGGTTGTGGGCCATCGGCAGTCTGACATTGCTGGGTGTGGCGACTGTCGCAGCGCCACCATCAACCACCGAGCAAACAGATGCCGCCGCGCGAGTTGCTCAAGGGCGCGTGGTTCTACGCCGGTTGAATCGGATTGAGTACGAGAACACGATCAACGACCTGCTCGGAATCAAAGTCAACCTGAAAGAACAGTTGCCCGCGGATGGCTCGGCCGATGGTTTTGACAACGCCGGCGCGGCGCATCACACGTCGAGCTTCTTGATGGAGAAGTATCTCGAAGCGGCCGACACGGCTCTCAACATGGCGATCACCAATCGCCCGAAGCCGCCGCCGCTCATCGCCAAGCGATACAGCATCAAGGACGGGCATCCGGTCAAGTCGTCCACCGAGGACGTGTATCGCTTCCTGGAAGACGGCGAGGTGGTCTGCTTCTGCTCGTCCGAATGGCACAACGTCTGGATCTCCGAGTTCTACCCGCCGGACGCTGGCAACTACCGCTTCCGCATCTCCGCGTCCGGCTTTCAGAGCGACGACAAGCCCCTCACATTCCGAGTGACACTCACCGGCTCGGCCCTGACGGGGATGCGCGGCCTGATCGGTTACTTCGACGCCCCGCCCGACAAACCGACGGTGTTCGAGTTCGTCCGCTACATGGAGCCGCGAACGACGATCTCGATCCTTCCGTATGGCTTGTCCGGCGCGAACACGGTGAAGCAAACCGGTGGCGAATACTGGAACGGACCAGGGTTGGCGATCCAGCACGTCGACGTTGAAGGTCCGCTGCACGAGACCTGGCCGCCGGAAAGTCACCGCCGCATCTTCGGCGACATGGCGCAAAAGAAATTTCCGATCTACAACTTCAGCGACCGCGTGGAAGTGGTCTCGGAAGAACCGCTCGTCGATGCCGAACGAATCCTGACGAAGTTCACGCGCCGCGCATTTCGCCGAACGGTATCTGCCGAAGACGTCGCGCCGTTCGTGGCCATCGTCAAATCCAAATTGGATGGCGGCTACACGTTCGAGATGGCGATTCGGGCTGCGCTGAAAGGCATACTGATCTCGCCCGAGTTCCTGTTCCTCCGCGAGCGACCGGGCAAGCTCGACGACTTCGCCCTAGCCTGCCGGCTGTCGTACTTTCTCTGGAGTACGATGCCCGACGACGAACTGTTCGATCTGTGTGGGCCGACTTCGCCGAAGTCGGCATCTGCGGTTTCCGCTGCCGTGAAGCCGAAGTCAACCTCCGAACAGCCGACTTCGGCGAAGTCGGCCCACACGTTATCCGACCCTGACGTGTTGCGTCAGCAAGTCGAACGAATGCTCAAGCATCCAAAGGCCGAACAGTTCACAACCAACTTCGTCGGCCAGTGGCTTGGACTGCGTGAAATCGACGCGACCGAACCGAGCCACCTCGTGTACCCCGAATTCGATCACCTCTTGAAAGTGTCGATGATCCGCGAGACGGAGTTGTTCTTTGACGAAGTCCTCAAGCACGACCTGAGCCTGACCAACTTTATGGCTTCCGACTTCACGCTGCTCAACGGCCGCTTGGGCAAGCACTACGGCATCCCCGGCCTGACGGGCTGGGAGTTTCACAAGACGCCGCTGCCGGCGGACAGTCATCGCGGCGGCGTCTTGACGATGGCCAGCGTCATGAAGGTGACGGCCAACGGCACCACGACCTCGCCGGTCATGCGCGGAGCCTGGGTGCTCGATCGCATTTTGGGCACGCCGCCGTCGCCGCCGCCTGAAGGTGTTGCGGCGATCGATCCGGACATTCGCGGCGCGACGACGATTCGCGAGCAACTGGCCAAACACCGTACGGACCCCGCCTGCGCCAGTTGTCACTCGAAGATCGACCCGCCTGGTTTCGCCCTGGAAAGTTTTGATTGCATCGGCGGCTGGCGCGACTGGTATCGAGTCACCGGAAATGGTGGCCCCGTCACGGTCGATGGCCGACACATGCCGTACCACAAGGGCAAGCCGGTCGATCCCTCCAACGTGACCGAAGACGGTCAACCATTCCAGAACATCGACGAGTTCCGTCAGTTGCTGCTGCGAGACAAGGACCAACTGGCCCGCTCACTGACCACAAAGCTGTTGACCTACTCCACAGGCGGAGCACCGACCAAGGCCGATCGTCCAGAAATCGAAGCCATCGTGGCCCGCGTGCGAGACAAGAATTACGGCTTCCGATCGCTGATCCACGAAGTCGTTCAGAGCGGCCTGTTTCAGAACAAATAACTTTGCAGAACGATGTGGGCAGAACGATGAAAATTTTTGTTTTCATTTGTCTCCTCATCGTCCTGCCCCCATCGTTCTGCCAAATCTTCAACGAGTAATCCATGCCCATCGAAGTAGACTCTGAAATCCGTATCTTCGATCGCGACGAATTTCACTCGCTGGCCCATCGTGTTTTGGGGATCGCGTTCGACGTTCACAACGAGTTCGGGCGGTTGCTGGATGAGTCCATCTACAAGCGAGCGATCGCGCAGCGGTGCGCGGCAGCGGGTATTATGCCGGCGCGGCAAGAGGTACAGATCACGGTTCGCTTCGAGGGATTCGAGAAACGGTATTTCATGGATTTGCTATTTGCACTCGGCCTGATGGTCGAAGCCAAGACGGTCGAGTCGCTGACGAAGGCTCATTTCGCACAGACGCTCCACTACTTGATGCTGACCGGAATGCCGAACGGCCTGCTGGTGAATCTGCGAACGGAGCGAGTCGAACATCAGTTTGTGTCCACGACCTTGGACCTCGCGGAACGCCGACGGTTTACGATCCATGACGCGGACTTCCGACCAATCAACGAGCCGAGCCGATGGCTCCGAGAGATGGTCGCGAGGCTGCTCGCGGACTGGGGCGCGTTCCTGCAAGTGGCCCTGTATCGCGAGGCCATCATCCACTTTTTGGGCGGTCCCGAAGTCGCCCTGCGAAAGATCCCAATCTTTGATGGCGACCAATCGCTCGGATTCGACGAAGTGTGTTTGCTGTGCGATGACACCGCGTTGGCCTTCACGGCCCTGACCGATGGCCAACCGCGGATGCGAGACCACTTGCAGCGATTCCTCGGCCACACGCGACTGGCCTGCATTCAGTGGATCAACCTGAATCATCACGACATCGAGTTCACGACTCTGCTGGGAAGTGGCAGGAGTGGCAGAACAATGGGGGCAGGACGATGAAGACAAGCACTCTGATTCATTCAATTTCATACCATCGTTCTGCCCCCATCGTTCTGCCAGGCCGCAAGCGGGGCCTTCCAGCCGATTGACAAACCACAGCCGGAGTGAGACGTTGATTCCCCAAGCGAGCGGTGAACCCATTTCAGTCAGTCCGTGATCGCTCGCACGCGGCCGACTTCACGGTTGGGCACTGCGCTGGACCTGCCATGAAAATGAATATACGCCGATTGACCGCGTGGGTTGCCGTATCGCTTTACGGCGCAGCCGTGCTGACCATCTGGTTGTTGGAGTTGTGGATTGAATCTCTGCCGAAACGAGGGCATCCTATGCCCGGACAAGGCTATCCCTTCCTGTTTCGGGCTCTCGCGACATGGCCAACCTCTTGGGGATTCGGTGTCGTCGCCGAGAGCCTCGGAATGCCAAATTACAGTCGAGTTGCAGTTCTGGTCGCCGCCGCGATTATCAATGCTCTGATGCTCTATTGGATTTGTTTCGCCTTGGTTTCAATAGTCCTGAGAATCAAGAAACTCCTAACAAAATCTTCAACTTGACCACGGCCAATCGAACGCATTCAGGCCACACGAATGTTGCTGTGGCGAGTTGGCAACGTCGTTAGTCGGACTTCCAATCTTTGCTCAACAAGGACTTTTGCCATGAAACTTGATCGCCGAACCTTCCTTCGCGGCGCGGGTGTCGCGATGGCGTTGCCTCTGCTGGATGTCATGACGCGGCGCGCTGCTGCCGCTACGCCGGCGGTTAAGCGACGCATGGTCTGCATCAACACGCCGCTGGGAGTGCATCCGGAGTTCTTCTTTCCGGAGAAGGCGGGGCGGGACTATGAGCTGTCTCCGTACCTGGAAGTCCTCAAGGATTTTCGCGACGACTTCACGGTGATCTCCGGGTTGTCGCATCCGGACGTTGGACCCAGCCACGATTCCAACTACAGCTTTCTGACCGCCGCACCGCATCCGGAGCAACGGGCCGGATTTCGCAACAGCATTTCGCTGGATCAGTTCGCGGCCGAGCACCTGCACGGCGAGACGCGATTCGCCGCTCTGCCGCTGTCGTGCGAGGGGTTTGGTTTGTCGTGGACGCGCAGCGGGGCGGCGGTGCCGACGGAGAGTTGGCCGTCGAGCGTGTTCGCCAAACTGTTTCTGGAGGGACGGCCGGACGAGGTGCAGGCTCAGGCTCGGCGATTGGAAGATGGTCAGAGCGTGCTCGACGCGGTTCGCGATCAGGCGAAGCGGCTACAGGCGAGCGCCAGTGCTGGCGATCGCGAAAAGCTCGATGAGTACTTCACGAGCGTTCGCGAATTGGAACAGCGTCTGGCTCAGGCCGAAGCCTGGTCCAAGAAGCCCAAGCCCAAGGTCGATGCCAAGCCGCCTGAGAACATCCAAAACAGCACCGACCTGATTGGCAAGAGCCGGCTGTGGTTCGACCTGATTCATCTGGCGCTCCAAACCGACTCCAGCCGGCTGGTCACGCTGCAACTGATCGGGACCAGCGGCGTGCCGCCGATTCCAGGCGTGAGCCAGGGCCATCACGATCTGTCTCATCACGGCAAAGACCCGACCAAGATCGCCCAGCTAAAAATCCTCGAACTGGAGAAGATGAAGACGCTCCGCGATTTCCTGACCCAGTTGAAACAAACGCAGGAGGAAGAGGACAGCCTGCTCGACCGGACGATGGTCTTCTTCAGCAGCAACCTGGCCGACGCCAGCAAGCACAGCGTCAAGAACATGCCGGTGTTGTTGGCCGGTGGCGGGTTCAAGCACGGGCAACATCTGGCCTTCGACGAAAACAAAAATCCGCCGTTGAGCAATCTCTTCGTGAGCATGCTTCAGCGCATGAACATCGAGGCCGACAAGTTCGGCTCCAGCACAGGAACGCTCACGGGGCTGGAAATGCGTGGTTGACGAACATGACGCGGGACACTGCGTCCCTTCGTTGCCGCGTTCCAGGCATCAATGAGTTCAACAGACTCCGTTGCGAATTCATTTCGTGAGCTTCAGCTCGGCCAACCAGGCGAGTGACTTCTCTTGCCAAGCGTCCCACATCGGTCCTTTGTAGCCGTTGAGGCCGTGGCCGCCTGACGCAAGTTCGAGGTACTGACTCGGGACTTTGTGAGTTTGCAGCGCGTCATAAAACATCTGGCTGTTTGCCGGGGGAACCGGCCCATCATCCTTGGCATGCGCCAGAAACGTTGGCGGAGTCTTCTCGGTCACTTGCTTCTCGTTCGAGAAGAGTTCGATCAGCTTCGGCGAGGGATCTTTCCCCAGCAGATTGTTTTTCGAGCCTTGATGAGTCTTCTCACCCATCGTGATGACCGGGTAGATCAGGATCGCGAAGTCCGGGCGGCAACTGACTCGATCAACACCGTCGGTCGCTTTCGAGTCACCGC
>JAYVQJ010001233.1:0-12850 GCA_043777235.1 Planctomycetia bacterium | reverse complement strand
TGAACCGGGGCTAGCGCCGCGCGGCTAATTTTCGGAATGCGGATTACATCGGCCGGACGAGCGACTCGTCGAAGTAGTTGATCGACATCCCGGCGTCGATCACCAAGCCCTGAGCATTGATCCCGGAAGATCGCGGGCTGAGCAGAAACGCGACCGCGTTCGCGACTTCGTCTGTCTGCACGGCTCGTTTACGAAGCGTCGCCTTCTCCGCGTGCAGATAGCTGTCGACGTAGCCGGGAATCCCGGCCGACGCGGACGTCTTCAACAAGCCGGGACAAACCGCGTTGAAGCGGATGCTCGAAAACTTGCTGAACGACTTCGCCAGAAAGCAGACCGACGAATCGAGCGCCGCTTTCACCGGAGCCATATAGCCGTAATTCTCAGCCGCCATCCGCGTCGTCGAAATCGAAACGGTCACGACGCTGCCGTTGTCCTTGTCGATCAATTCTCGAAACGCATTCGCCAACGCGATGAACGAGAAGCACGAGAGATCGACCGCCTGCAAGAAAGCACGCCGCGGTGTCTCGTGAAACGGCAGCCACCCGGCCGAGTAATCCGCAAACGCCAGCGAATGCACGAACCCCTGAATCGGCCCGTGCTGAGCGGCAATCTCGTCACGCACGCGGTCGATCTGATCTTGATGCTCGACATCGCAGACGTGAATCGGCACATCGCCCACGAGCTTGCGAATCTGCTCTCGCCGTTCTTCGCTGCGAACGACGTGAATGACTTTCGCACCCGCTTCGGTCAACACGTTCCCAACATGCGCGGCAACGCTCTTTCGGTTCGCCATGCCGAAGATGACGATGCGGCGATTGGACAATTGCACGAAGTCGGTCGTCATTGAAATTTCACAGGAAAGGATTTGTCGTCAGGCTCCATCGCCGAAGGCGAGTTTTTCCGCCGGAACAAGATCTTGTCCCGGACCCCGCACATGCAGAATACGAACTTCGTTGCCAACGATGGTGAAGAGCAGTCGATACGGTCGTCCTCGCCGCGTCTTGAAGAGCATGTGGCGAACGTCGAAATCCACGGTCGCATTTTCCGGCGCGAACGGAAAACGCTCAGGCAACTCACGTAATTCTGAGATCGCCCGTTCGTAAGCTTGATGCCAAGCTTTCGCCGCCGCTGGAACTTTTCGCACACGAATGAGCCAGTCCAGAATTTGATCCACTTCTCGAACCGCCGTTCGGAAAAGTTTGAGGCGAAAGCTCATGGATGGCTCGTCAGTCCAAATTTCGATCGAAGTTGCGCCAGATGCTCGTCCGCGTCGATCCAAGCCGACTCATCATCCATCTCTGCCAGTGCCGCGCGTACTGCGGCAACGCTTTCGGCGAGCTCTTCCGGAGGCATCGACTCCACACGCCACAATTCCAGCAGTTCGTCCATCGACAAGTCCGCGTCGCCACGTTCAAGCCGGGCAACGGCGAAACGATGAAAACTGTCAACTTGCGCCATCGTCGTCATCTTGGAAATCTCCTCATCGCGATCAAACGAATGCGGTCCCTTGTGCGAGTCAAAATCGGATTTATTTTAGGCTCATCGAGAACGTTGGGGTGTCAGGGGATTGAGGCGACGATTCAAAGTGTTGCGCTTCATCCCAACGGGATGGCAGAGAGTAGCCGGGGGTCGAAACGCAGCGAAGACCCCCGGATTGCGAGGCCATTTCAAACGCATCCCGAAGGGATGCCAGAAGCGCTGTAAGTCACGGGGACTTTCTGGCATCCCTTCAGGATGCGAGTCACTACCTCTCGCATTCCGGGGGTCTCCACTGCGTTTCGACCCCCGGCTACTCTCTGCCATCCCTTTGGGATGAACCACAATGGCGATAAGAATCTTGTCGAATTCAATCCCCCCAAGAGTCCGTTGAACCTCATCTTATTTCTGCACATACAGCTTCAAGTTATGCGACGCTCGCCCGCCGGCGACGATGTCGAGTTTGCCGTCGCCGGTGAGGTCGGCACAGATCAGGTCTTCGGTGGCCATCCCGCCGTCGTCGATCGTGTGCTTGGTCCACTTGGTCGCGCTCGCGTCGTCGGCTTTGTAGATGAAGACGCCCGGACCTTTGATCGGCCCAGGTCCGGGATCGCTGAAGCCGAGCACGATTTCGTCACCGCCATCTCCGTCGATGTCGCAGGTCCAGAGGGCGTGACCACGATTGAGCGTTGCGTCGATGACGTGACGTGGCCACAAGCCGTCGGAGGTCTTCTCGCCAACTTTTGGTTCGACGTAAACGACGCAGGCTTGGCCGTGCATCGGTTCGACGGTGACGATGAATCGCGGGCCATTCTTCAGCTTGCCGACTTTGATCTCACCAGCTCCCTTCGTTTCCGGCTTGTCGCCGGTCGCTCCGTTGCCGAGCTTGGTCGTCAACCAATTCGCCACGCCGTCGCGGATCGTTCCGGGCGTGATGAGATGCACGCCCTCTTGGCTCGACGTGACCGTGTCGGCAATGCCGTTTCCGTCCCAATCGAGATGCCAGTGATTGTGCATGCGGTTCAGCGAGGCATTCAACACTTGATTCGGCCACGGATCCGTTTTGGGATTGGCCGGGATCGAAAACGCCAGCAACCGGACGCCGTCTCCCTGAGTCTTGTTGAGCGGCGAGACCACCAACTGTGGTCGAGTCCCGCCAGAGACGTTCGCAAACCGCATGCGGTGCGTCCACGGTTCCTGACCGATCAGATGCACGTGCCATTTCTCATCGAGCGACGCACCGCGCGACAGCCAATGAATGCTGCCGATGTTTTTATTGAGCCAGCCGGCTCCGAGAGCGAAGTCGATCTTGCCGTCGCCGTCGATGTCCTGCGGCGCGATGCAAACGTTATCTCGCTCGGTCTGGTCTTCGATGATGACTCGCCGCTTCCAATCGGGAGCTTGATACCACAGCACGCGATTCTCGGTGACGGCGACGATGTCCTGCTTGCCGTCACCATCGACATCGGCCAGCGTCACGGCGTAACAGACTTTGCCGACCTCGGGATCGAGCGTCTTGGCCTCGAACGTTGGGAACTCCGCCGCGCTGGCGGAGAGGCTCAAGAGCAATGGCGCGGCGAGCGCCAACAAGACCGTAGGAGGCCAATTCATATTCGTGATTCCCCCAGCCAGATGCGGGTGTGACAAGAATTCCTGGCCGGGATCAGCCGGAACGCGCTAGCGTCCGGTTCGAGAACTGCTAACCGGAGCTAGCGCCCTGCGGCTAATGGCGATGCCAGCAATGATTGCCACACCCTGAGATGCGGATTCCGAAGGGACGACACAATGACGAAAGCCGTAGAGCAACGCAAATCAGGGGGCGATGACCGCGTTTCGCTCGGCCACGATGACCGTCGCCTTACCGAGCACACGGGCAAAGAGCAGCACGCCGGGTCGTGAACCATCCAACGGCAGCTTGCGGCGGACACGCTCGACGTCGATCGGCAAGTGGCGGCACTTGATCTCGACTGAGCCGAATCCAAATCGCCGACAAGCCGCGCGCACTTCGCGGTCGTTATTCGGGATGACTTCGAGCACGCGGAATGTCTGCACCCACGGCGAGACGAGCGGCTGATCGCCGGTCAGATATTCTTCCGCATCGTCGAGCCGCGCGAGTTGCATTCGTTCTGCGAGCACATCCAGCAAGCCGGTCCGAACGATTGCCGGATCGGGATCGAAGACGAATGCTCGTGTCGGAACGATATCGACGCGCGCGGACATCGGATCGGCGGCGATCGTCTCGCCCGACGGCAACGAGGTCGCTCGAAATGATTGATCGCCAGCAAGCTCGCCAAACCAGATTGTCGCTTCTTTGCACTCGCCATGTAGGCTGACCAATTCGATTTCGACGTTCGCAAACTTGCCACCGAAATTGCTCGCCGGGCTGAGCTTGATCGCGCCGCCGCGAAACTGCGACATCAATGTTCGCAGCACGTCGAGGTTCGGTGAGCAGTCCTCGATGCGCAGCATCCGTTGTCGTCCACCGGGCCGGCGGTCGGGGTCGATGTGCAACAACCCCGTGTGATCGGACGGCAGCGAGACATCGGCAACGAGAGTCTGAATTCGCTCGCGAACTCCGTAGACCTCGGCATTCCATTCGGTCCTCAAACACATCGCGGGATCGAGATCGACGCTATGGACTTCGCAGCGTTCGGCCAGCGCGAGCGAGTCGCCACCGATGCCGCAGCAATAATCCCAGACCGGCCCTTCGAATCGCTGAGCTTTGTGACGCGCGACCGGTTCCGCCGTCGCTTGTTCGAGTCCGGTTGGCGTGAGCCACAACCGATCGGCTCGCGAGAATTTCTGCGTCGCGGCGGCTTTGCGGCGGATGTCTTGCAGAGTCAACGCGGCGACAACCATCTCGACGGGGAACTGGTCACGCAGTCGCTGCTGCAAATGGGTTTCTTTCTCCGACGGCTTCGCACGAGCAATCTCGTCGAACAAAGACGGCGACGCACGCAACGCTCGCAGCAGCGCGGATTCATCGGGAAATGGGGACGGCTCAATCATGGGCTGGGCAACGTAGCCGTCATCGCTCCGCGTGACGAGCCGGACGCTCTACAAAGTTGCAACTTCTTCACTGATTGTGGCCGCTGCAACGATTCAATCTGCTGGCTCTTCGCATTCGTATTGATCGACCAATTTGCCGGAATGCGCTCAGTAGACCCGCAGAGAAAAGTAGGCGAGTCACTCCGTGACTCGAACATTCCGGTCACGGAGTGACCGGTCTACTTTCGCAGCAGTGGCGCGTCACGCGGCATACTTTCCTCTGCGAATCCACATAGTGTCCGGCTCACGGTTGCGAGCTGGGTCGCCAATGACCAACCTGCCGATGTCGAACACCAAGGAATCAGACATGCCCACGAACACCGCTGTGTCTCAAGCGAATGACTCATGGCCGCTCGGCCCATTTTTGGAAAGCCTGCGTGCCGAGCCAGTCTCCTCCGAGAAAGGCCGCGCGACGTGGCGGCTGATCGTCGCCGAGCAACATCTGCGAACTCACGGCATCTTGCATGGCGGAGTCGTCGCCACGCTGCTCGACACCGCGATGGGGCGAGCGGTCTCGACTCTCTGTCGCGACGGCCAAAGCTGCGTCACTGCGCAGCTCAACGTCAATTTCATTCGTCCGTCATGGAACGGCGAGACGCTGACGATCACTGGCGAAGTCCAACACTCCGGCCGCCAAACGTCGGTCGCTCGCGGCGAGATTCGGACCGCAGCCGGCGTCTTGGTCGCGACGGGAACGGGGACGTTCTTGTTTGTCGCCCAACCAGTCGACGGCCAACCGCTGTTCGTAAAGCAGCCTGATGCCTGAACTCAGCAGAGACGGCCGATGACAAATGCGCCAGTCATTGCTAGCTCCATCGAGCAGTCGAATTGGTTCAGCGAATCTTTCAGAGTCAGATTGTTGAAATAGGTGGTGCCGACGAACGCTGTGTTGATATGGCTGACGGTCAATGCACCGTGAATCAAAATTCGTTCGGCGTTTTGGGGCTCACGAAAGCGTAGGGTGGGACCAGCGCAGCGCCGGCCCACCCTACATTCCGTATGACGAACAAGTTGTCAGTTCGTCCAACCGCTGGTGTCGATGCCGGGTGAGGCCATCGCCGTGTTGCGGCCAGCCCCACCATCCAATCGCACATCGAATGGTGAAGTGGAGTTGCTGAGGTTCTGCACGGTCAAATTGAGCTGATCGTCACCGTCGCCACCAAGTACGGCTAATCGGATCGGGCCGTCTTGTGTCGGTGCTGCTGTGAGACCGGACGTCGAATCAAGCGAGACTGGTTCCAGTCCGATGAGCAGGTTGAACAGGTCGTTTCCGCTGCCGCCGCTGAAGATCAAATCGAGGGATCCAACAGGCATGATGCACGGGATCACCAAACCGATGAGGTGATCGTTGCCCAAATCGCCTTCAAGGTTCAATCGCACTTGGCTGTTGACGTAGAGCTTCGGCGTTAGGTTGGTCCCGGTTCGTGATTCCGGCGTGGCGGTGACGACGACGTAGTCATCACCGGCACCTCCATTGGCGTTCAAATCCAGACCCGCGTTGATCGTTGCATTGTCAAACTTTTGGCCCACATAGTCGTTGCCGGTGCCTCCCTGAAGATCGACGGTCGTTCGGCCATTCAAGTTCACGTTGCTAAACGTGCTCCGCACGAAGTCATTTCCATCGCCGCCATTGAGCGCCACTTCGATCGGAAGCTGAGCGTCTCCGACGGGCGTCAATCCGATGAGTTCACCATTGCTGCCAACTGGAACGGCAATCGAAAACAGTCCGATCAGCGCGTTGATCGAGTCGGCTCCGCCATCGCCCATCACACTGACCCGACACGGACCAGGAGGAAACAACGGATCGGTTCCGACGGACGAATCGGCCGGAAACTGGATGTTGCCGTCGAACCGATCGTTACCGAGCCCGAGATTCGTTGCGAAATTGAATCCACCGGAGTTGTGGTCCAACATCGCGTTGAGTGCGACCACATCATCACCGGCCCCCGCGTTGACGGTGACTCGGCAGGGACCGGGCGGAAACTGAATGTCCCCCAGGAATGTGTCGTTTCCATTTCCAAGGTCAGTGGACAAGTCCAAGCCGAAGCCGGTATCGCCTCCGCCACCTGAGGTGTTACTGGAATCAGGTCTTGTGTGAAACGAGATCGCATCGTTGCCATCGCCTCCCATGACGCTGACTTTGCACGGGCCGGGTGGAAACGCAAAGTCTCCATTGAAAGTGTCATCGCCCGCACCGAGATCCGCAGAGAATTGTGTGCTAGGAAGATATGCATTGAGAGCTGCGCGTCCATTCGGATCGACCCCCATGTGCATCGACACGGCATCGTTGCCATCTCCGCCAACGACGAGCACTTGGCAAGGACCGGGCGGAAACGCAAAGTCCCCATTGAAGACGTCGTTACCAGCCCCAAGGTTTGCATAGAAGATCGCGCTGGCACCATTCGGGGAATTGAGTCCATAAGTATTATGATCAATGCACGAGACGTTGTCGTTACCAAGACTACCATCAACTAAGACGCGGCATGGTCCTGGCGGAAACGCGATGTCTCCCACGAACGTGTCATCACCCGCGCCGAGACTCACTCGGAGATCAAACGAAGGCGTCAGCGTGTCGCCCGGTGGTTCGGGTTGTGGGTTGAAGCCGTAGATCACTCGCACATCGTCATTGCCGTCGCCGGTTGAAACGATGATCGAAGTGATGTCGGTGAAGCGCTGAGCCGGTGCACCGTCCGCAGTGACGACCACGTTGTGATCCATCTGTGTGATTGCGATGTGATTGTCGCCGCGGTCACCAGCAATCTGCAGTGTGTGGCCTTGATTGGCCAAGCTCATGGTAGCGCTGAGGTATTTTCGTTCTTCGAGCGCTTCGACTGGACTTTGCGCAATGCTCACGCGCCGTGTACGAGCGGTCGGGCCAAAGAACGCACGTGCGAAACGATTCAGCCAATGACGATGAAATGACATGCCAGGTCTCCTGATTGGAAATTGAGTGAATTCAGCGCAGGAAAAGTCCTACGCTTGAGGAAGTGTTGAGCAGGCAATGGCCGCAGATCGGCCAGCCGCTTGACGCTTCTCACCATTCAACGCGAAGCAGCGTCCCGCTTTGGCCCGCAGGAGGTGCGCTGAATTGATTGACCGCGAAAATCGTGACGTTTTCGGAACCGTTCTGAAGGAAGGATTACGACTTGCAGATTCGCGATTTCGGCGGACTTCGTGAACGTGACCAATAACGTCTGACGTCGAACACGGCTGATTCTCCGAAATCGTGATTGCGACGAGGTTGGATCGAGCCGGCGCGACGCTCGCAGCGGTTTCCAGTCAAAAAGCAACACGACATATTCCTCAACGGAGTGGCGCGGCGAGTCGCACAAAGAAACTTGAGAATTCTCCAAACTGGCTCAACTTTGCGATCGCATCGTGCCGCGTACGTCGGTGAGGAATCCGGCGCTGATGCGCAACAAGCACGTTGACCACCCGATGAAATCCGTCCTCACGATGATTCGGAGATAGTCATTCGTCAGACTTGTCCTACACTCACACCTCGAAAAGTTCGGAGGGTTGGCCGTGGCGACCAATGATCGTTGCCGAAGGATGATTGATGAGTGCGACATCGGTGGGTGAGTTGTTGGCACAAGTTCGCGGCGGTGATGCGGCCGCTGCTGAGGAATTGGTTCGGACTTACGAGCCGGAGCTTCGGCGAGCGATTCGTGTGCGTTTGACTGACGCACGATTGCGGCGTCTGGTGGATTCGATCGACATCTGCCAGTCGGTGCTGGCTGGCTTCTTCGTGCGAACGGCGGCCGGGCAGTACGACATCCAAACTTCCGAAGAGTTGTTGAAGCTGCTGGTCAAGATGGCACGCAATTGCGTGATCGACTGGGTTCGCCGTTCGCAAGGCGATCGTCGCGACGTCCGCCGCGACGTGTCGATCGAACGCGAGGACGGTCAGTCAATGCAGTTCGCTTCGAGTCAGCCTGGACCGGTGTCCGTGCTTGTCAGCCGTGAGTTGCTCGAACAAGTTCGTAGCCGGCTCGCTCCAGACGAACTGAAGTTGATGGAGCAACGCGCCGAAGGACTCAACTGGAACGAGATCGCGGCCGTGACCGGCGACCACGTCAACGCTGTCCGCATGAAGCTCACGCGAGCACTCGACCGAGTCGCCGAAGAACTCGGACTGGAGCAATCGCATGTCTGACCGAGAGCTGCTTCCAACTGAGCCGCCGGCGCAGCCGATCGTCATTCGCGAGACCATCGACGGATTGTCGGCCTCGTTGAGCGACCAGATCGAGCTGCTCGCGGGCGAATTACGGTCGCGCTGGCGCAGCGGCCAGCGAGTCAGCATTGAAACACTCGGCGCGGCATTTACGCAGGTCGCGAAGAACGAAGAGCAACTTCTCGATCTCGTTTATCACGAATTGCTGATTCGCGAGGAGTTCGGAGAGAAGCCGACGCTGGAAGATTTCACGGCTCGATTCCCGCAGCATGTCGAGCGTCTGCAACGCTTATTTGCGGTGCATGGTGCGATTGAGGACGACGATTGGGGCGACGACCTCGAATCCGCATTGGCCGATGATGTCCAACAGGATGAAGACGGTGGACCAGGCTTGGCGGACCTTTCGAATTCTCGTGGCGACCTTTCTCCGACGGAATTCGGCGACAATGGCGAGCGAAAGAAAGCTCACTGGCCAAGGAAACCGCGCGACTCACGGCCGGTCGAAGCGCCGCCCGGTTACGAGTTGCTCGAGGAGATCGGACGCGGCGGTGTGGCGGTTGTGTTTCGCGCGAGGCAACAGATACTGAATCGCGTCGTCGCATTGAAAATGTTGTTGGCGGGCGGTGCCGCGAGCAAAGAAATCCTCGCTCGCGTTCAGCAAGAGGCGGAAGCCGTCGCACAGTTGCAGCATCCGGGGATCGTGCAGATTCACGAAGTGGGTGAGCATCGTGGCTTGCCATATCTGTCGTTGGAGTACATCGCCGGCGGGACGTTGTACGAGTGGCTCGACGGTCGACCTCTGCCGCCGCTCGAAGCCGCACGAGTGATTGAGCAGCTCGCTCGCACGACTCAGTTCGCTCACGAGCACGGTGTGGTGCATCGCGATCTCAAGCCAGCGAACGTGCTACTGAGTGAACGCCCTCCGAATTTGAATTCGAGCGTGACGATTCCGATCAGCCAACCGCGCAACGGCGGTGATCCAACGCCGACGTTTAGGGTGCAAACCAAGATCAGTGACTTTGGGCTCGCGCGAGTTCTTGGAAGCCGCAGCGATCTGACGGCGACCGGCCAGGTCATCGGCACACCGAGTTACATGGCTCCAGAACAAGCATCTGGAGCGTGTGACGATGTCAGTCCGGCCCAAGATATCTACTCGCTTGGCTCGATCTTGTACGAATTACTCACCGGCCGGCCTCCATTCCGAGGAGCCACTCTCTTCGACACGCTGGAGCAAGTCCGCACAACCGAAGTCGTGCCGCCACGTCATCTGCAACCGCGCGTGCCGCGCGATCTCGAAACGATCTGTCTGAAATGTTTAGAGAAGTCTCCGGATCGTCGCTATCCGACGGCGCTGGCCTTGGCCGAAGACCTGCGTCGGGTGCAAGACGGGGACACGATCACGGCTCGCCCGGCCGGATCGTTTGAACGAAGCTGGAAGTGGGTCCGCCGCTATCCAGCCATCGCATCGCTCGTGTCTCTGGCACTCTTGCTGTCCGTTGGTGGAGCGATCGGCATCTTGCGTGAAGCTCAACGAGCCAACAAGAACGAACGCGCCGCACGAATGGACAGCCAACGTGCCGATCAACTTCGGATCGTCGCGACTCAAGAACGAGACGCTGCTCGGGAACAACGCCTCCTCGCCGATGAGCAGCGGCAAATTGCCGAAGTGCAACGACTCAACGCCGAGAAGCAAGCTCTCATTGCCTCGGAAGAGCGACAGAATGCCGAGCGACAACAAAAGTTGGCTGAGACCGAACGGGCTCGAGCGCTCGAAGCCCAGGCACTGGCAGAGTCGAGCCTGGAGCAATCACTGCAAACGATCAACACGCTCGTCGGGATCGGTTGGTCGCTGCGATTTGAGCCGGGCATGCAAATCGTTAGCAAACGGCTGCTCGACGATACGCTGCGACTCTACGACGGATTAGTGCAGAAACAGGGAGACAGCTCCGCAATTCGGCGTCAGCGAATCATGGCTCTCCTCGGAGCTGCGGATATTCACTACCGCCTGCGTGAGACGGACAAGTCAGAACAACTCCTCATTCAAGCGGCTCGGCATTTAGACATTGAGTTTGAATCCAGTCCAAACGATTTCGACTTGCACTATCGGGCCACCGGCCTCAATTGGCTTTTGGGCGTGATCTACAACGGGTCCGGCCGGCCGAAGGAAGCGCTCGAAGCATTTCGCCGCGACATGGCCGCTCACGATGCCATGCTGAAACAAGTTCCTGACAAGACCGATCGCCTCATCAGCAAGGCCAACATCCTGACCAACATGTGTGTCTCATTGAAGGCGCTAGGGCAGACTTCGGAAGCCATCAACACTTTTGACGAAGCCATTTCGATACTGCGCGAAGTTCTGAGGACGTCGCCGAACAACTTCCAAGGACGTCACGAATTGAGCGTCGCTTTGCACGATTACTCGTCGTCCTTGCGAGCCCTCGGTCGATTGGAACCTGCGAACGAGGCATTTCGTGAGGCGTTCGACCTTCGGAAGCAACTCTTTCAGGAAAGCCCACGAGATCAAGGAACTCGCACGTACTTCGCTCGCCTATATTCCACCCAAGGGCACCTCGATCGACAGGATCGCAAGTACGAATCCAGCATTGCTCAGTTTCAGCAAGCCGTCGGTCTGTTAAGCACGTTGGCCGACGACTTTCCCGATGTCTACGAACATTCGCGGGGACTGCTGGCCGCAATGGTCAATCAATTGAACTCTTGTCTGAATGCCGAAAACAGCACCATCGGCCGACCGCTGTGGGAGCAGTTGTCGAACCGTTTGACGGCCGCAGTTAAGAAATTTCCAAACGATAAATACATCGTCAACCTGGCTGAGGAGTGGCAGTATCAGTGGGCCGATCAGCTCTGGGACGAGGGGCATCAGCCGAAGGCACAAGCCTGCGCAGCGTTAACCATTGCGGCGATCAAGTTGAATTTTGCCGCTTCTAATTCGATGACGCCCAGGCAAGAGGCTTATCTCTGCAACAACGCAGCTTGGCGTTTGGCTGTGGTCGCCGATCCAGCTCAACGCGAATCGAAGTGGGCCGTCGAATTGGCACAACGAGCCATCACACTTTCACCCGAAGCGCCCAACTATTGGCACACGCTGGGAACCGTGTTGTATTTTTCTGGCGACTATCCCGCCGCCCACGAAGCCCTCTTGAAGTCGATTCACTTCAGTCGAGAGGCGACGGCACGCAGCAGTCTCGACCAACTGGTGCTGGCTCTCAAAGCTCTGTCGAAAGGAGACACGACCACCATGCGCAGAGAGTTCGATCTTTCGCTCGGCCTGCAAAAGTCATCACTCCATGGACTCTCGCTGCATTACTCGATGTTGGCCATGGCGCAATGGCAACTCGATGACAAAGAAGCCGCTCGCAAGACGTTGCAACTGGTGGTCGATCCGCCCAAGGGCTTCTCGAAAGGAGCCGCTGAATATCGCCGCTTGATCGGCGAGGCTCGTACATTGATCCAACAGAACGGCGACAGTCCTTCGGTCCCGTAGTCCATCGACGCATTGCGGACGCGGCGGGTTTCGCGGCCTCGGATTGAACGTTGCGCAGAACAGGAAAGGGAACAGGAGGAGGAGACAAAGGGGTCGAGACAAAGCAAAGGACAAAGCAAAGGACAAAGCAAAGGCAGGCAAGGCAAAGGGGGCAAGGCAAAGGGGTCAGGACCGAATGAGGGCAAGGCAAAGGGGCAAGGCAAAGGGGTCAGGAGTCTTTACGCGGTCGTCCTCTCGGTCGCGTGGTGCTTTCGAGGTTGAGCCGGACGGTGCTGCTCTTGGTCCAGCGGTCATCGCCGAAGGGGAGGCCGCGAGCAATGCAGTGTCGCAAGGCTTTGACTTCGGCGTCTGTCTCGGCCTTGTTCACCCAGGCTCGCCATTGGCGCGGCAGCGGGGGATCGTTCGGTGCGGCCAACCAACGGCGTTTGTCGGCGGACTGCTGACGCGCGTGGGCCGAACTCCAGACCCAATCTTCCGCGAGCTTCACAAAGTTCGCCCTCACCGGGTTCCGCTCGACGTACCGCATGGCGACCAGCAAGTGTTCGTCGCTTTGGATCGGAAACGATTTGAAACGGCCTTGATAAAGGTGCCCTGTGCCGCTGGTTTTGTAATGCGCGTGATACCGCATGGTGTGCATCACGGACAGCCGC
>JAYVQJ010001232.1:0-3267 GCA_043777235.1 Planctomycetia bacterium | reverse complement strand
AAGCCATCACAATCGCCGTCACGCCTGTCGCTCCGGCCGGCCTGCCCGCCGGGATCACCGCCGCTGTGAAACCGATCGTGAAAGCCACGAACGAAATCGACATCGTCTTCACCGCGAACGCTCAAGCCCCACTCGGTGAGTTCACTGTCGTGCTGACAGGCGCAATCAATCAGAACAACGTCAACACAACGCAACCGACTCCCGGCATCACGCTGCGATTGCGGTCGCCGTTCGAGGTGGCCGCGAAGTTCGACGCCGATAAGATCGCTCGCGGCGGGACGCTCAAAGGTAAAGTGACCATCGACCGCAACCCGGCGTTCAAAGGTCCGATCGTGCTGACGCTGGTCAACCTTCCCCAAGGAGTGACCGCAGCAGCAGCGACCGTCGCCGAAGGGGCCGCCGAAGCCGAGATCGTCCTGACCGTCGCTGCCGATGCGGCTCAAGGAGCCGTCAACAATATCAACGTCAATGGTGACGCGATGAACGGTGCCGCCAAACTCACGGGCACATCACCGAACATCGCATTGACTGTCGAGTAATCAATCATCCAACTGAAACCATTTCTTCGAGGGTTTCGCTATGACTCAGCCAAGACTTTTTGCCAGCGTGTTTGCAGTAATGAATCTGATCGCGGTTTCGGCGTTCGCCGCCGACCCCGGAGCGATCTCGCTTGATCCCGGCAAGTTTGAATTACGAGGCGGCCGGGCTCAGCAGCAACTCGTCGTCAGCGGGACGTTTAGCGCGGATGACATTCGCGACCTGACCAACGCGGGTGTTCAATTCGCCTCGTCGAATCCGGCGGTCGTGAAGATCGAAGGAACGCTCGCGAAGCCGGTCGCTGACGGAACCGCTCAAATCACCGCGACTCTCGGTGCGGTCAAGGCCACGGCTGATGTGACCGTTAAAGAGATGGCGATGCCGTCGCCGGTCAGCTTCAAGAATGAAACGCTCGCCGCGCTGACCAAAGCCGGCTGTAACATGGGTGCTTGTCACGGTTCGCCCTCTGGTAAAGGCGGCTTCCGGCTTTCTCTGCGAGCATTCGATCCGACGATCGACACGTTGACGCTGCGATCGGAATTCATGCAGCGCCGAGTCAACACGGTGCAACCGGACGAGAGCTTGCTGCTCAAGAAGCCGCTGATGGAAGTCGCTCACGGTGGCGGACGACGACTGAAGAAAGGTGACGCCCCTCACAAGGCGTTGCATGGTTGGATCGGTGAAGGCTTGCGGATGGACGCCGACGGAACGGCCGATCTCACGAAGATTGAAGTCTTCCCGAACAAACGGGTCTTCAAGCCGGCTGCCAAAGAACAACAGTTGATCGTGCTCGGCACATACTCCGACGGCAGCGTTCGCGACGTGACCGCTCTGACGGTCTTCAGTTCATCCAACGAACAAGTCGCTAGCGTCAATGAACTCGGCCTTGTCTCGAAGGCTGGCCGTGGCGAAACGGCCGTGTTGGCCCGCATTCTCGACAAGATGACGACCAGCTTCATCACGTTCCTGGAAGACGTTCCCGGCTTCGCCTGGAACAATCCAGCGCCGAACAACTTCGTGGACAACCTCGTCTTCGAGAAGTTGCAACAGCTTCAAATTCTGCCGAGCGATCTTTGCTCTGACGAAGAGTTCCTCCGTCGAGTCTATCTCGACGTGACCGGTCGCCTGCCGACCATCGAGGAATCGACCGCGTACATCGCCAACCCCGCCGCCGACAAGCGAGCACAACTGATCGACACACTCGTCGAGAGCGATGACTTCGCCGACTTCTGGACGCTGAAATGGACCGACATCCTGCGATCGAACAGTAAGAAGGTCACCGCCATCGGCACGCACAAGTTCCGCCGCTGGGTGTACGACGCGATCCGCACCGACAAGCCGTTTGATCAATTTGCTCGTGAGTTGCTGACCGCCAGCGGCAGCGTCTTCGAGAACCCGGCCGCGAACTACTGGCGAGCCAGCCGCGACCCGAATGATGCCGTTGAAACCACCGCTCAACTCTTCCTGGGCATCCGCATTCAATGCGCGAAGTGCCACAACCATCCGTTCGAGCGTTGGTCGCAAGACAACTACTACGGCATCGCCGCTGCGTTTACACGGATCGCTCGTCAGAAGGGTGATACCGCCGACGACGAAGTCGTCTACCCGATGCCGACCGGCGAAATCACTCAACCGCGCACGGGCAAGCAAATGAAAGTGCATCTGCTGTTGAAGGGCGATGTCGATGACGCCCCCGGACAAGACCGCCGCGAAGTCTTTGCGGGCTGGCTGACATCCGGAGACAATCCATTCTTCGCTCGCGCCGCCGTCAATCGCATCTGGGGCCATCTGCTCGGCCGAGGCATCGTTGAGCCGGTCGATGACTTCCGTGACTCGAATCCACCATCGAACGCCAAGCTGCTCGATGAACTCGCCTCGCAGTTCGTGAAGAACAACTTCAGCCAGAAGTTCGTCGTGTAGACGATCCTCAAGAGCCGCACCTATCAGCTCAGCAGCCGCAAGAACAACTTCAACAAAGACGACGAGATTTACAGCTCGCACTCGAACACGCGGCTGCTCTCCGCCGAGCAACTGCTCGACGCGATCTGCCAAGTCACGAGCGTCCCGGAATCGTTCGCCGGCCTGCCTCCTGGCACGCGAGCCGTCTCGCTGGCCGATCCCCCGACCGACCACTACTTCCTGAAGATCTTCGGCCAACCGCAGCGCGAGATGGCCTGCCAATGCGAACGCTCGAACGAGTCGAACCTGTCGCAAGCCCTGCAAATGATCAACGGCCCGACAGTCCACGGAAAACTCCGAGCCGACACCGGCCGCATCGCGATCTTCGCGAAGGAGAACAAGCCAGACGACGAAGTGATCACGACGCTGTACCTCGCTGCCCTTTCGCGCAAGCCGACGCAAGCGGAACTCGACGCGGCGAAGAAGCACATCGCCGCTCAGCAAGACCGACGCCTGGCTCTCGAAGACGTGGGGTGGGCGATCCTGAACTCGAAGGAGTTCTTGTTCCAGCACTGATCTTGTCGCATACGGCGAGTCGTTGTAGTGATCAACGTTCTGCCTCCATCATTCTGCCAATACTTTTGGGGCTGAATGATGGAGGCAGAATCATTTGCTGGTCGCGCAAGAGCGAGGGCAAGTCGTTTCCGGCGATGACAGCGTCGGCGATAACCCGCTACGAGGCCATCCGCAGAATCGCGCACGGCTGGCTAGAAGTTTGGTTTGCGATGAGTCTACGGTCGTAGCCACGCTCACCAAGAGCGTGGGTGGCTG
>JAYVQJ010001231.1:0-12883 GCA_043777235.1 Planctomycetia bacterium | reverse complement strand
GCCGGTGGTCGTAGCGCAGCGAAGACCACCGGAAGGTTGTCTGTTGCGAATCGCATCCTGAAGGGATGCCAGAATACTTTGAAGTTCCCGCGAGATCGTCGACGAGTTCTGGCATCCCGCTGGGATGCACTGCGTCGATTCAACCATCCGGGGGTCTGCGCGTTGCTTCGACCCCCGGCTACTTTCTGCCATCCCTGCGGGATGAACTGCATGTGACCACTCAAACGAGCGCATCCAGTGTTCCCCTCAACTTTCCCGATGAGCTGACTTTGCCTGAGCAAACCAAGCTCGGCACTCGACCAGCAATCCGAGAGACGCAATCCTGTCACGCAGCCGACGCATCTTGTGTCGGGTTGTTCCTTTCAGAGTTTCATTCCCCACAACTCGGAGACGCATCTTGATCCACGTCATCGCCACCATCGAACTCAATCCCGGCACCCGCGCCCCCTTCTTGGCCGAGTTCCACAAGATTGTCGCTCCTGTTCGCGCCGAAGCCGGCTGTTTGGACTACGGGCCGACTATCGACGCCAACACGGGCATCGCCGCTCAAGGTGCAGTACGAGCGGACGTCGTTACCGTCGTCGAACGTTGGGAAAGCCTTGAGCACTTGCAAGCTCACCTCGTCGCGCCGCACATGGTTGAGTATCGGCCGAAGGTCAAAGACTTTGTGAAGTTTGTGAAGTTACAAATTCTCGAACCGGTTTGAGCCGCAGGGCGCTAGCCCCGGTTATCGAGACACAAACCGGACGCTAGCGCGTTCCGGCTCATCCACAAATCAATCGGTCATTTTGGGCCGATTGGAAATCGCTTCTCTCGCGAGTAAACTCCCGCCGCTTTTGAATCTGCTGAGCCTGGGAGAGCAGCTCATGCTCCGGCTTGGCGGTCTGTTTTCAAGGAGATGTTCTCGTGGTGAAAGTTGCGATTAACGGGTTCGGCCGTATTGGGCGGCTGGTGTTTCGGGCGATGGTCGAGCAAGGGATCGTCGGCAAAGAAGTCCAAGTGGTTGCGGTCGGCGATATCGTCCCGGCCGACAATCTGGCGTACCTCGTGAAGTACGATTCGACGCAAGGCCGCTTCGTCGGCACCGTCAGCAGCAAGAAGTCGTCGCCGGACAAAACCGAAGACGATGTGCTGGTCGTGAATGGCCAAGACATCGCCGTTGTCAGCGCGAAGTCCCCCGCCGAATTGCCCTGGAAGCAATTGGGCGTCGACATCGTCATCGAATCGACCGGCCTGTTCACCGAAGCCGAGAAGGCCAAGGGGCACATCGCCGCTGGAGCCAAGAAGGTCATCATCACGGCCCCCGCCAAGGGCGAGGATTTCATGGTCGTGATGGGCGTGAACTGCGACAAGTACGATCCGGCCAAGCACAACATCATCTCGAACGCGAGCTGCACGACCAACTGCCTCGCCCCGATCGTGCATGTGTTGCTGAAGGAGGGCTTCGGCATCGAAGAAGGTCTGATGACGACCGTGCATTCCTACACGGCAACGCAGAAGACAGTCGATGGTCCCAGCAAGAAAGATTGGAAGGGAGGCCGCACGGCCGCTCTGAATATCATCCCCAGCGGCACCGGAGCCGCGGTCGCCGTGGGCAAGGTCATTCCCGAAGTGAAGGGCAAGCTGACCGGCATGGCCTTTCGCGTTCCGACCCCGACGGTTTCGGTCGTTGACCTGACGGTGAAGACCGTCAAGGAAACGAGCTACGCCGAAATCTCCGCCGCCATGAAGAAGGCCAGCGAGACGTACCTCAAGGGCATTCTCGAATACACCGAAGACGAAGTGGTCAGCAGCGATTTCATCCACTGCAAGTCCTCGTCGATTTACGACAAGGGTTCGGGGATCGAACTCAACAACCGCTTCTTCAAGCTCATCAGTTGGTACGACAACGAATGGGGCTACAGCAACCGCGTCGGCGACTTGCTGAAGCTGATCATCATCAAAGGGCTTTAGCCGCCGCTGAATCGATCGATCACGCAACCGCGACAAGGCCGAGCTTTGTCGCGGTTTTTTCGTGTCTGCGTCGATCCTGCGCTGCGGACGACGGCCGAAGACTTTGCCGATCAGACGGGACGTGCCGCTGATGATCGGTGAGCTGTGGGGCTGGGCGTGAGGCCGGAATGTCGCTCGTTGACTTCACGGATCGACGCTTGAACAATGGCGGCCCTTGAGATTCCCCGCGTTCGGGCCTCATGCCGATCGCAGAAAATCACTGCGCTGTGTGAAGCGTTCGGCACATCACGCAGGAGCGTGATGGCTACGTAGCCGTCATCGCTCCGCGTGACGAGCCGATTGATATCGAGCGCAATTATTTTCTGGAAGCCGTATCACTGGCCGAACCGAGAGTTGCCCTCCACGATTAGGTGCTCGATGACCCCGCGAATCCTCACTGCCCTGCCCGTCTACAACGAGAGTGCGCATCTCGTCGAAGTGCTCGTGACCGTGCGGCAGTTTGCACAAGACATTCTGGTCGTGGACGACGGCAGCACCGACGCGACACCGGAATTGCTGCAACGTGAACCCGGAATTCATGTCGTCACGCACTCGCCCAACCGGGGTTACGGAGCTGCCTTGAAGTCGGCGTTCGATTTCGCCGTCGAGCACAATTACGACGTGCTTGTGACGATCGACTGCGACGGACAACACGAGCCGCGATTGATTCCCGAACTCGCCGCGCGTGTGTTTGAGGACGCCGCACTGCCGGCAGACATCGTCTCTGGTAGTCGCTACCTGCAAATTTTCGAGGGGGACAGTCGGCCGCCTGAAGAACGACGCCGCATCAACCAGTCGATCACTGAACTCATCAACGAGCGGTTGCATCTGCAACTGACCGATGCCTTCTGCGGCTTCAAAGCGTATCGAGTCGATGCGTTGCCTCGGCTGAACGTCACCGAGTTTGGTTACGCGATGCCTCTGCAACTTTGGGTGCAAGCGGTGCAAGCCGGATTCCGAATCATCGAGCATCCTGTGCCGCTGATTTATCTCGACGAATCCCGTTCGTTCGGCGGATCGCTGGACGATGCCAATCGACGCTTGGCGTATTATCGCGAGGTGCTCGACCGCGAACTGGCCGCCAGCAGCGAGTGTTCGTCATCGGCAATGTGCGGCAGCGCCTCGAATTGATGGGTCGTGCGGTCGAACCGCAACACCACGAGCGGAGGATTCTTCGTGTCGCCGTTGGAACCGAACTCGGAACGGCGTCGCCTGCGTGCTCCTCGCGAAGAAGGCGAGGTGCTGGCCATTCCACCGCTCTCCGAAATGCCTGCTGTCGTCGCGAAGAACCGCGAATTGATCGCGGCCTGGGACGCACAAGTCCTTGGCAAGCCGCTCGCAGAGCTGCGCTGCTTGGCTCGCGATGAAGTTCTGACGGCTGCCGAACGCTTCACGCATCCGACCCAATCGCGAACCAGTGACCGGGACGATGACTCGACGGCGCTGCCATCGACGCGAAATGCTCCGCTGATCGTTGGCGGGCATCAGCCGGAGTTGTTTCATTCCGGCGTCTGGGCCAAAAACTTCGCGCTGGATCGACTGGCGAAGGCGACCGGCGGTATCGGTTTGCATTTGATCGTCGATAACGACGCGGTCTCCTCGACGCGCATCGCCGTGCCGGTCGGTTCGCGCGAAACTCCGCAGATCGAGTGGATTCGGTTTGATGCCGACGCTGGCTCGGCACCGTGGGAAGAGGCGTTGCTGCGCGACGAAACTTTGTTTCGCTCGTTCGCCGACCGAGTCACCGCCGCGCTGACGTGCTGGCCGCTCCGCTCGATGCTGTCGCAAATCTGGCCGGCGGCGACGGTACAACTCTCTCGCGCGGAGCACTCCGCGAGCGTCTCTCCGCTACGATTGTCTGACTTGCTGACCGCCGTTCGTCGCGAGGCCGAGCGACAATCCGGACTCGACAATCTCGAACTGCCGATCAGCCAGCTTTGCGAAACGGAATCCTTCGCGTGGTTCGTCTGCGTTTTGCTGAGCGATCCGCAACGCACGCACGCAATCTACAACGACGTCGTCGCCGAGTATCGTCTTGTCAATCGCGTTCGTAATCGTCAACACCCGGTCCCGGATCTCGGCGTTCGTGCTGGCGATTGGTTCGAATCCCCCTTTTGGATTTGGCGAGCCGGCGACACACGCCGCAGTCGGCTGTTCGTCCGCGCAACGGCGACCGAATTGCAGCTCGGCAACGGCGAGACCGTTATCGAGACGTTGCCGCGTCCGTTGGCTGGCACTGTCGAATCCACGATCGCGCGGCTGCGAACCTTGTCGTCACTCGGTTGGAAGCTGCGACCACGAGCACTCACGAACACGCTTTTCGCGCGAGTCTTCTTCGCCGACGCGTTCCTGCACGGTATCGGCGGAGCCAAGTATGACGAGATGACCGACCGGCTGATCTCGCGGCTGTTTGGCGTCGCGCCTCCAAAGTATCTGACCGTGACGGCCACGCATCGCCTGCCGCTCGGCGGCTGGAAAGTCACTCCGTCTGACGTCGCGGCTCTCAAGCATCGCCTTTGGGACTTCGATCACACTCCCGAACGTCACGTTTCGATGAAATCGCTCGCGGCAGAATCCTCGGAGTTGCTCGCCGAGAAACAGCGACTGTTGTCCGAACAACACGCTCAAGATTCGCTCGATCCGCGCCGCGCGTCGCGTGCAGACAACAACGCCCGCCGCCGGCGTCTGCGAGTCATCAGTCAACGCCTCGCAGCACTCGCCAACAGCGATCACGATTCACTCATCGCTGAAATTCAAACTGCGGAAAGCCGACTCGCCGCGAATGAGATTCTGGAGAGCCGCGAGTTCTCGTTCTGTCTCTTCTCGCTCGATCAGCCCATCGGGGAGTTGGAACCGACTGACTCAATTCGTCGAAACACGGATTGATTGCAGCCGAGACTGCTCGTGCGAGTGAGCTTGACCAATTCAAAACCGCGCTGTTCGTGAAAGCGGATGACGTCGTCGGGCTTCGCGACCTCGAACGGCAGGCCGCCGATCCAGTCGATCCAGTCATGGACCGGGGACATGCCACGCTCGTGATGATACGCCGCGAACTTGTTGCGACCGGTCAGCAGGCTGGCAACGCACATGCGAGCGAAAAAGCCGGGCACCCAAATCGCCGTCATCGCCCAACGCCCCAGCGTGCAGCAACAATAGGTTCGCTTCACGGCGTGCCACATCCGCGACAACCAGCCTTGATCGTTGTAGAGCGCGATGAACAGCCGGCCGCGCGGTGCAACCAGCGGAATCACGTTCTCGATCGCTTGCCACATGGCTCCGGTGTGATGCAGCACGCCCCACGAATAGACCACGTCGAATTGACCGAGTCCCTTGAGGAACTCAGCATCGAGCACGCTGGCTTGCTGGATCATCCAGTTGGGATCGTCCGCGGAATAGCGACGCTTCAACTCCTGAGTGCAGCCGACGGAACTCGGGTCGAAGTCGAACGAGCGCACCGTCGCTCCCAGTCGCCGCGCCGCCAGCGAAAACAGTCCGCTGCCGCTCCCCGCATCGCAGAAGCGAAATCCGTCGAGCCGCTCGATTCCCAACTGCGATTGCAGTGACGTGATCGCGTTTTGAATTCGCTCTTCGTTGAGCACTCGCAAGAAGCGCCGCCAGTTCCGGCCGAACTCGAAACGCTCACCCGTCGCGACTTCATGCTCAAACTCAGCCGCAGCCTTTCCGTCATCAGCGGTGACACGCGAATCGTCATTTCGATGGGACAAGTCGGCCGCCTTGAGTTTTGAGGAAGAATCGCTGGGGAAAGCGTATTGCAAATTCAAACGTGAAAATTGCAAGTCGCTATCTTGAGCGGAGTCGCTCATCGACGCCAACCCTGAGGTCGCGGCTGGCAATCGTGAGTGAGCGGCTTCACAATTCGCCGCCATGACGTCGTCAATCACACGCAAATTCCTGGGCTGGGAACGTCCACTATTGGAGTCTGCGGTGACGTGGCTGGCCGAAAAGTATTCGGGACGGGGCGACTTTGATCTCAGCAATGTGATCGTCGTCGTGCCAGGGAGACGCGCGGGACGGCGGCTGCTCGAAATGCTGGTGTTGCGAGCAGAGACCGATCGACTGCGGCTGACTCCGCCGCGCATCGAAACTCTGGGCCAGTTGCCGGAGCAGCTTTATCCGTTGCAACGACCGCTGGCGAACGACCTCGTGCAACAACTGACTTGGGCGAAGGTGCTCCGCGAATCGAAACGCGGGTTGTTGGAGCAGATTGTTCCTCGGCCGCCTTCGGAGGAGGACGCGCTGGCATGGTGGTCGCTGGGGACGCTGCTGTGGAATCAGCATCGCGAACTGGCCGCCGACGGACACGACTTTGCAGACGTGGCGAAACTCGGCCGCAACGAGCGAGGCGGATTCGAGACCGTTCGGTGGCAGGCACTGCATCAGATTCAGACGGCGTATTTGCGAGCGCTCGACGAGTTGGATTTGTGGGATGCACAGACGGCTCGGCTGGTGGCGATTCAGAAACGGGAGCCAAGCACCGATCGCGATCTCGTGTTGGTCGGCACTGTGGATATGAACGGAGCGACGCGGCAAATCTTGGACCTTGTGGCCGATCGCGTCACGGCGTTGATCGCCGCGCCCGATGACCGAGCGGATTGGTTCGACTCACACGGTTGTTTGCTTCCCGATCGTTGGTGCGATGAGCCGGTGGAACTGCCGTTGGATCGAATTCGCGTGTGCGAAGGTCCGGCCGAGCAAGCGGAACAGGTCGCTCGTGAACTCTCGGCATTCGGTGAGCAGTTCCGCGCCGACGAGATCGTGATCGGGGTGGCGGATGATCGGCTCGGCCCGTTTGTCGAGCGGCAACTTGCGACGTGCAGTGTGGCAACTCGTTGGATCGAAGGGACGAAGTTGGCGAACTCCGGCCCGTGCCGTTTGCTGCTGGCGGTGGCCGAGGTTCTGGAACGAGACCGATTCGACGGCTTCGCGTCGCTCGTGCGGCATCCTGATCTCGACGAATGTCTGACCGGTCGGCTGAATCTCGCGACGCTCGATGGATCGTTTCACGAGCACTTGCCACTAGGCCCAGACACATTCATCGCCATTCTCGAACAACCGAAGCCTGCCCGATTGCGATCGCGCCGCAAGTCGCGTCCGGCCGCCGAGCCGGAAGAGACGCTGCCGCATCGTCTGTTGTGCGAGGTCCGTGATCTGCTCAAGCCGCTGCGCGTTTCGTCGCGTCCGCTGAACGACTGGGCGGAACCGCTGCGAACGTGGGTGTCCTCGGTCTACGGAAAGCGGGAAGTCGATGAGTCCTCACGCGACGGTCGTGTCTTGGTCACGGCGTTGAAGAAGTTGAACGAGGCTCTCGATGAACTGGCGAATGTGCCGGCTTCGATCGCGCCGACCGTCGCGGCGGCGGATGCGATTCGTTGCACGGTGCGGCGGATGTCGGATGAGCCTGTCCCTCCTGAAGCCGCCGAGGGAGCGATCGAACTGCTCGGCTGGCTGGAGTTGGCGCTGGATGACACGCCGGCCGCGATCGTGACGTCGTTCAACGAGGGCTTCGTGCCGACGAGTTTGAACTCTGATCTGTTCCTGCCGAACGAACTGCGACGCCGCCTTGGATTGAATGACAATGCTCGGCGATACGCTCGCGATGCGTACTCCGTGACGTTGCTGCAACAGTCTCGGAAAGAAGTCGTGTGGCTGGTCGGCCGCCGCGATCCCGACGGCAATCCGCTGATTCCCAGCCGGCTGTTGTTCGCGGTCGATGACGAGCAGTTGCCGGAGCGAGTGTTGTGGTTGATGGAGACGCCGACCGAAGGGATCGTTCAGCCGCGAAGCGGCGAAGGATTACAGCCGGGGGCGCAAGCCCCCGGAAATGTCGAACGAAATCTGCAAAGCCCCGAAGGGGCGACAGTGTTCGACAATTCAACTGATGTCCGTCGCCCCTCCGGGGCTAACAACCTTGAAGCACTCGACCGGGGGCTTGCGCCCCCGGCTACAATCCGCCGTCCCTTCGGGACTGATGCAGGATGCACGGTTCAATCACCGCACGGACTCACAATTCCACGCCCCGAACAGGTCGCTGTGTCGCTTGGTCTCACGGAACTGTTGCAACCGAAACGCGAGCTGACTCTGAGCGTGACGGCGTTCAAGTCGTACATCGCGTGCCCGTATCGGTACTTCTTGGGACACGAACTGAAATTGAAATCCGGGGACGATCGTGCGGTTGAGTTGGACGGCTTGGCGTTCGGCAACCTGTTGCACGATGTGCTGCGACTCTTCGGCGAATCGGACACGCGCGACTCGGAGGACGAGGGGCGTGTGCGACGCTGTCTGCTGGAGCTGCTGGGTGAATTGGCAAACGATCGTTTCGGATCGCGGCGGCGAGCGGCGGTCAACGTGCAACTCAAGCAAATGGAATCGCGGTTGGAAGTCTTCGCGACATGGCAAACGAAGTGGCGTCGTGAGGGCTGGCGCATCGAACACGTCGAGCGATCCATCGAGCCTGACCCGAACGGCTCAGATGCGCCGTCGTTTCAGGTCGAGGATGTTTCCGTCTGGCTGCGCGGACGACTGGATCGCATCGACCGCAACGAGACGACCGGAGCGTGGGTGATCTTCGACTACAAGTCGGGAGACAAAGGGGACGCTCCGGAAGAGAGTCATCGCAAGAAGAAGTTCGAGTGGATCGACCTGCAACTGCCGCTGTATCGGCACTTGGCTCGCAACCTCGCGTTGCCGGCCGAGCCGCAGTTGGGCTACATCAACTTGCCGAAAGATTTGGCGGGAGTCGGGGCCGCGTTTGCCACTTGGTCGGCCGACGATTTTGCGGACGCGGACGCGAAGGCCAAGCAAGTGGCATTGTCGATCGCTCGTCGCGAATTCTGGCCGCCGAAGAAGGATTCGCCGGGCCTGTTCAGCGACTTCGATGACATCTGCCAGGTAGGTGTCTTTGGTGCCGAATGAAATGGAGTGACCTCGAATGCACCGGCTTGCAAAGTGGCTGCTGATCGGCGGCCTGCTGTCGTTCTTGTTTTCGCGCACGGCGAGCAACGTCGTTGATCTCGACTTGTGGCACGAACTGGCGTTGGCATTGGAAGTCATGCAGACCGGGCACGTCCCGTGGCAGGATCACTTCGCGTACACGCCGAAGCTCGACATCGTCGTGCATCACGAGTGTGGCGCGGGGATGATCGCGTTCTGGCTGATGACGACGTTCGGCTCGACGGGAATTCTTGTCACGAAGTTCGCGTTGATCTTTGGGCTTGCGGGAGTTTGTTGGTGCGTAGCACGGCAACGCGGAGCAAGCGTGATCGCGACAGGGATCGTCGCACTCTTGGCGATCGTGCTGGCGGACTACAGCTTCTCGACGATTCGAGCTCAGATGTATTCGTATCTGCTGACCGCACTCCTGCTGTGGGGCTTCGATCGAGACCGCGCTGGGGACCGTCGCTGGCTGATCGGATTGCTGCTGCTCTTTCCGGTGTGGGTCAATCTGCACGGAGGCTGCTTGGTCGGAGCGGGATTGGTCGGAGCACATTGGCTCGAACAACTGATCCGCCGGCAGCCGCATCGGCATTTGCTCGCGGTGGGGTTGTCGCTGATTCCGCTGGCTCTGCTGAATCCGTGGGGCTGGCACTATCACGCTTACTTGGCCCGCGCGATCGCCATGAAGCGGCCGCGCATTGCCGAGTGGGCTCCGTTGTGGGCCGAGGGAGAACTACATCACCTGCTGGCGTTCGGTGTGTCGGTGATGCTGGCGTGGCTCGTGTTGCGCGAGGGTCGATGGCGAAAGTTCTCCGGAATCCTGCTGCTGGTCGCGACCGGCCTGGCGGGATTGAAGAGCAATCGGTTCCTCGCGTTCTACGCGATCGTCTTTGCCTGTTATCTGCCGGGGATGCTCAGCCGCATTGAGCTTGGCAAAGACCTGCGGCGTTGGTGGTGGAAGTATCAGAAGCTCTTCGTCGCCGCGAGCTTGGCAGCAACCGTGCTCTTGCTCGCAAAGGGAATCGCCGTCGAACCGTGGTTGCTGCGTGTTCCGAGCCATCCGATCCCCGGTCAAGGAGAGCACGTCATCTATCCAGTCGGGGCGGTGAATCATCTCGCTGAGCGGGGCTTCCGAGGCAACGTCTTCGTCCCCTACGACTGGGGTTCCTACGTCATGTGGAAGGTCGGCCCTCGCGTGCAGATTTCGTTCGACAGCCGCTACGAGGTGGCGTATCCCGCGTGGAGATTGGAGGAAGATTACTCGTTCATCGCAGTGTCTGACGGCTGGCAATCATTCCTGACGAAGTACCGAACCGACGTCGTGCTGGTCCCGAACCGGCTGCCGATCGCCACGGAACTGAATCAACTCGACGGCTGGCACCGAATCTATCGCGACTCGCAATTCGCGATGTTTGCTCGGGACGGCATCGAATTGGAAACCTTCGAGACCGACGCTGATCCCCCCGACGGTGTGTTTCCCTGAATCGTAGCAGGCACACTCCGTGTGCCGTCCGCCCGCTGCGACCCGGTTGAAGTCCGCCAAGCGTGGCCACTCATCAACGGCACACGGAGTGTGCCTGCTACTATTGCCTGCGTCACGTCATCGCCGTGACAATCGCCTCGCAAACCGGAGGCAACGATGAGCGATCCCAAATTCCGTGTGCGAGTGACCAAAGACCATCTCGTCTTCAGTGCCGCGCACTTCATCACCTTCGACGGCAACGTCTGCGAGCGGCTGCACGGCCACAATTGGCGGACCGCCGTCGAACTGACCGGGCCGCTCGATGAGAACCGTTACGTCTTCGACTTCATCGCCCTCCGCGATGCGATGCAGAAGATCGTCAATGAATTGGATCATCACGTCCTGCTGCCAACGAAGCACGCTCAGATTCGAGTTCAGTCCGACGAACGTGAAGTCACCGCGACGTTCGAGTCGCGTCGCTGGGTCTTCCCGCGAGAGGACTGTGTCCTGCTGCCTGTTGCGAACACGACCGCCGAAGAGATCGCCGCTTGGATCGGCGGCCGACTGCAAGACGTTGTTCGCGGCCAGAACATCGAATCCATCCAAGTCGAAGTCGAAGAGAACTTCGGCCAATGGGCTATCTGCGAACTCCAAGCCGATGGCCGTTAGCCGATAGCCGTTATCCCATTCCTTTCGATAGGGACACTTCAATCATGTCGCACCTCAAACAAATCCTCGTCGCGGTGTTGTTGCTCGTGATTCTCTCCGCTGATGGCTTGGCCCAATTCGGCGGAGGCGGAGGAGGAGGCTTTGGCGGAGGCGGCGGTTTCGGAGGCGGCGGCCAAGGTGGCGGCGGCCAAGGTGGCGGCGGACAGAGAGGCGGTGGCCAAGGTGGAAATCAGGGCGGCGGCTTTCAAGCGGCCGGTGGCATCACGATTGACGGCGACGGAGTCCTGGCGTCGCCGAAGGCCAAAACAATCTCAGCCGATGTCGCCAAGAAGCGGATGCAGGAACTCGCGAAGCAATATCTTCCGGAAGACATCAGTCGCAGCAGTTCACTCCGAAAAGTGTCGCTCGTACGACTGGAGCGTGCGATCGCAGAATTGAAGGAACAAGACAAGCCGGTGCCGGAGTCGATGCAGTACCTCGCCGGTTTGCAGCGCATCGACTTCGTGTTTGTCTTTCCCGAAACGAACGACCTCGTCATCGCGGGACCAGCCGATGCGTTCGCTCCCGACACGACTGGCCGAGCCGTCAGCCTCAGCAGCGGCCGGCCGGTGTTGCGGTTGGATGATTTGCTCGTCGCGCTGCGCACCGCCGAACGAACCTCGCAATTCGGTTGCTCGATTGATCCCGTCGATGAGCGGGTGGCCGAACTGCAACGCTTCGTGAAGGTGAACTCGAATGCCGTTTCGTCGAACGTCGCCCAACAGCGATTCCACCAGATGCAAAAAATCCTCGGCGACCAAGACGTGAAGGTCTTTGGTATCCCGAACGACACGCACTTCGCTCAGGCACTGGTCGAAGCGGACTATCACATGAAGCTGATCGCCATCGGTTTGGAAGACCCGAAGGTGCCCGGCCTGAAAAGTCACCTCGCCCTCGTGCAACCGGGAACCAACACACTCAAGCGCTGGTGGTTCATGCCGCTGTACGATTCCTTCAAGACCAGCGGCGACGGGCTGGCCTTCGAGTTCTCCGGCCAACGCTGCCAACTCATGTCTCAAGAGGAACAAGCCGATGCTTTCGGCAAACGCTCGGACGCGCCGTTCACGCGGCTCAGCACGCAGATCTTCGCGAAAGGGTTCACCGAGAAATTCTCCGAGCTGACCAAGAAGATGCCCGTCTTCGCCGAGCTGCAAAACTTGTTCGACATCTCCGTGCTTGTCGCACTGATGAAGCGGGAACAGCTCCCGCAAAAAGCCAATTGGCAACCGAACCTGTTGCTCGACGACGAGAAAGTTCCGGTGCTGCGCGGTCCTGTGCCGAAGCACACCAAGACGCTGCTCAACATGAAAATGGCGAACGGGGGCGTTGCGATCGGCCTGCTCAGCGGCGGAGTCATCATCGACAGCCAACATGTCCTGTCGCAGGAACGAAAGAACTCCGAAGAAGTCGTCGCTCGCCGCACCAAAGAAACGCCGCCCAGCGACCTCGACGCCAAACGCTGGTGGTGGGATTGAGCCAACGTAGCCATCATCGCTCCGCGTGATGGTCATTTCCTAACGACTTCGCCTTTTTACCAGGAACAGAATTTGATTTGGCTTTGGAGGGCGAATTTCCCTCCGCATGATTGTTATCGGCTTGTGACTGGGCTTTGAGGGCATCGCGACCGGTGGGGCCGTTGTATTTCTTAACACTACAGCGCACTTTTCTCTCTCATCCAGGTCGGCAATGAGGGATCAGCGAGAGTTGGATGCCTACGGAATCGAGTTCTTGACGGCGACGTTTGAGATGGCTGATTCGAGCTTGTTG
>JAYVQJ010001230.1:0-3279 GCA_043777235.1 Planctomycetia bacterium | reverse complement strand
TTCGGGATCGACGATGTGCGACACGTCCAACGATTTGAACTTTCCAATTTCGGCGCGTTGAACTTTGTGATCCACGGCATCCTCGCGAATTCGTTGCGTGTGGATGCGCAGGGCAAGACGCTCGGACAAGTGCTGTTGCTGATGCCGCTGGTGGACTAGGCTTTGTCACCGTCTGATGTTCGGGTTCGACAGATCAGCCGGCACGCGCTAGCGTCCGGTTCAACCGGGGCTAGCGCCCAGCGGCTAATTTTCACGACCCGAATTCTTGGCTGTGACACAGCACTAGCGCGTTCCGGCTCAGAGATCGGCTGCCGTAGTCGGCATCAGCGGGCTGCGCCAAATTGCGTTGGAGTCGCGATCCGCTCACGCACGAAGTTGGCGGTCAACGCCAGAGTATCCAGTGTTGCGCATTGTGATCGAACCTCGCGGCACTCCTCCTCCCAGGTCGGGAACAATCCTTGGCTGATCCTCTGCCGAGCCAAATCCGCTGCGAGCCGATCGACCTGTCGTTGCAGGCCGCTCCGCAGTCGTCGAGTAAACATCATGACCAGCAGCGTTCCCCACAGCACGAAAATCACACCGGCGTTGACATAGAAGTGCGTCGGCAAGAAGGGATCGCGAAGCACGCTGGCGGGCATCGACGAGTCGATCGGTAACATCGAGTCGTAAAAGAAACTTTTCAGGACGCGATACAAGACAAAGACCACAAACGACAGCAGCAGCATTTCGTACCAGGCGCGAATGAGCTTGCCCGAACGTCGCCGGGCGACCTCCTCGACCATGCCATCAATACGTTGCCCCGCATCGCCGAGGAATTGCCCTTCGACACGAGCTGCTTCCGTGCGGAGCTCTTGCACGGTCTTCGAATTGGCTGAGAGTGCCGTCAACTTCGCGTCACGAAGATATCCGCTCAAGACGAGTTGCGATTCTCGCAGCAAATCGTCTTCGAGTCCGAGCGAACCGGCGACGCGTTGCAGATTCGATTCGGCGTCGCGTTCTTGCTGCTTGCTCGACAACCAGCGTGTTCCTTGCACAACACCGATCAACGCCATCTGCACCGACGAACGTGCTCGCCACAGCGTGGCCGATGCGATCAGATTGCCGAGTCCCGAATAGACTCGCAGCAGCGACGAAAAGGGACTCACACCCCAGCGTTCGGTGACCGCAGTCAGCAATCGTCGTTCCCAGAGTCCCTGACTCGCAACCAGTTCATCGCGCAGCCGGCCGGTCATCGCATCGTGCAGGCGTTGCCGCTGTGTCTCGAGCGCCGCTTCCAATTTGTCGATCGCCGGCAGATGCGCCGCGACATGCTCGCGGCAGTGAGCGATCGCCGATTGAATCAGATCCAGCAAGTTCGCTCGCCGAACCTGAATCCGCTGCGAAGCGGCGATGCGGCTCGTCAGCAAATCTTGCAACCGCGCGAAGTCGCCAGACGGACGCCGTCCGACCTGCTGATCCTGCAACGCGCGCACCGAGTCAACGAAGAAGACCTCCGGCACCGCGAACTTCTCGGCCAACTGATGCCGCCAATCTTCGCGGATGTCGCTGTCGCGATCAGCATGAGTTTGCACGAAGAGCAACCGGCAACCCTCGGCGGCTTGTTGCAGTTCATCGCTGACGCGGGCCGAGCGATATTTCTGCTGCGTCGAAACAAACAGCAGCACATCGCAATGCGGCAACATCTTTCGCAGCCGAGCGAGATTCGATCCCGCCGCATCACCTTCCGACGTATCCGGGTCCGGGCAATCGACGACGATGATGTCTCGCAAGATCGGCGAATCAATGCGGACCAGTTCAAACTCCGACAACGGTAGTCCAATCGCATCGAGATTCGAATCGGGATGCGCAATCAGCACGGGCAGCGTCGTCGTCGGTCGCTCGCGTCCCGTTCGAGTGCATTCGCGGCCCACCAACGCATTGACCAGCGAACTCTTGCCGACGCCGGTTCCGCCAAACGTCGCCACGACCAGCGGAGCCTCCAAACGAATTCGCAGTGTCTCGACACGACTGAGTAATCGCCGCAAGATCGCTCGCGAATGGCCGAGCGGTTCCCACACGGATTCCGCTTCAACAAAGTCACGTAGCCGACGGACCAGCTCGTCGACTTCCGCAAACAATTCGATTTGTGCCAGTTCCGAGTCGGGCATGAGTTAGTTCCGAGTTCCAAGTTCCAAGTTCCGAGTATCAACGACCGACGCGGAACTTTCGAGTGCGGCGTTTCCGAACGACTCGGAACTCAAGACTTCCTGAGCGAGCAAGCCCATCGTCTTCCGCACAGTTTGAAACGCCTCGGACTGCGGGACTGAGATCGCCGATTGAAGCTCCTCGGGCAAGTCGCCAAAGAGATGATCCTTGAGCATTCGCGCCAGCCAACCGGCTCGTTTAGCGGCGAACCGAGCGTGCAAGCGACGGAACCGCGCCTCGAAGAATCCGGCTCCAGTCGCCGCCGCACCGCTGATCGCCGATTCTCCCGCAACCGCAGAGACCGTTCCGCCGGCGATATCAACCGCGAACTGCAATGCGGTGCTCGCCGCGACTTGATGAACGGCGTGTCCCGCTGGACCGAACCCGGTGACGAACAAGCAGACGCTGGTCACAGGCCGGACAGCGGCCGCACCGTGATCGATCCATTTCATGAACTGAAACGACTGCGGGCTGTCCTTGCGAAACGCTTCCATCTCGGCCGCGACGAGATCGCGAACTTCGTGTTCCAGATCCATCAGATCATGCCGAGTCTTCAGCAACTCCAGCATCTCGACGCGCGATTTGCCGCCGAGCAGTTTCTCGATGCGCGGTTGCAACAGCGGATTCCCTAGTTCAGCGAACCAGCGGAGTCGTTCGTAGACCGACTCGACGGTGTCGAGAATCGTCTGCCACTCGCGCTGCAGGTACTGTTCGACCGGCGATGTGCGATCTCCTTGCCAGCGATTTCGCAACATCGAAAACGGTTTCAATAATCCGCTACCGACCGCGTTGTAAAAGTCGTGAATGGTCTTCGTCCAACCTTCGCGTTGCTGCTGCCACCACAGCCGTACTTCTTGGACGATGACCGAATTCGACATCGGCGGCCAGTCGCTGTTGTCGGCCAGTTGATGCGTCGAGAGTAGTTCCGTTGCTGTCTGAAACTCCGCGCTGCGGTGTTCGATTTCTGTGAGATAGGCCAACAGCCCGGTCTCGGAATTGAGCACACTCCGCAACGATCCGCGCAGCGTTCGTAATTTGATTTCGCGAAAGTGCAGTGCCGAAATATCGTCCTTGAGGCTGCGCGTTTCGTGGGGC
>JAYVQJ010001229.1:0-12922 GCA_043777235.1 Planctomycetia bacterium | reverse complement strand
TGATGATCGAAGAAAACGTCGTCGCCTCGGCCGGGACCGTCTATCACCTCAGCTTGGAGACGATCAAGCGGTGCATCCGAGAACTCGGTTTCATCCCTCGCCAACGCAACGTCTTTTACGAACTCATCGACGAATGCGACGACGCGATCGTCGGGGTGGGGACTGATCGAACTGCCCTGCCAATTCTCAGCGCCTGATATTCGGACAATGCAACTTCAAAAATGCAGCGCGCCGTGTCGATAAGATCGGAACTGCTTGATGCCTCCCTCTTGATACGGTAGTTTGCCCCGCAGTTCACTCAGGCTGGTGCGGCAAGAATGCGGCCAGCCAAGCTCCCGCCGAATTCGCCCCTCCTCACGAGACCCGCCGATGCGAAGGTTGCTGCGCATCTTTGTTGCGCTTGGGGTTTTCAGTGTCGCCGCCAACTCCTTGCTGGCGGCCGATCTCCCTCCGGCGGATTTGCCAATCGAGCAGATCATCGACCAATTCGTGCAGCAGCGGTTGGAAGCAGAGAAGGTCACACCGGCTCCACAGGTGGATGACGCGAACTTATTGCGGCGGTTGATGCTCGATGTCGCAGGACGCATTCCGATGTCCGAAGAAGTGAAAGCGTTCGTCACAAATGGCTCGGCAGCGAAGCGCGTCGTACTGGTGGATCGTTTGCTGGCGAGTCCCGATTTCGTCTGGCATCAGCGGAACGAATTCGACCGCATGCTGCTGCCGAACAAACCGAACGACGGTGACTTTCGGAAGTACTTGCTGTGGGCCGTCAAAGAGAATCGGCCGTGGGACGACATGTTCCGCGACATGCTGGTGGGCGACGAAGCGGACGAGAACCGCAAGCACGCGCTGACGTTTATCAAGTCGCGGGCACGCGATCTCGACGACATGCTTAATGACACGGCGATCGTGTTCTTTGGAGTCAATGTGACTTGCGCGAAGTGTCACGATCATCCGCTGACTCCCGATTGGAAGCAGCATCATTACTTCGGCATGGCGTCGTTCTTCAGCCGGACGTACGTCACGAAGAAAAACTTGCTGGCCGAGCGGCCGTTTGGCGAAGTGAAGTTCAAATCGAAGCGCAAGGATGACACGAAAGGGGAGCAGACGGCGAAGTTCGAGTTCCTCACGGGGTCGGTCATCGACGAGCCGGTTGTTGAACGCTCGGCCGACGACATCAAGAAGATCGAAGAGGTCATCAAGGCGGCGATGCAAAAAGACGACGCTCCGCCGCCAGACAAGCCGGCGTTCAGCCCGCGTGAGAAACTGGTCGAGATCGCTCTGCGAGCGGAAGACAATCGCTTCTTCGCTCGCAGCATCGTCAATCGTGTTTGGGATCGGTTCTTCGGACGTGGACTCGTGCATCCGGTTGATCAACTGCACGCGGCGAATGCGCCGTCGCATCCGGAGTTGCTCGATTGGTTGACTCGCGATTTGGTGGCTCACAATTACGACACGAAACGGCTGATTCGCGGCATCGTGCTCAGCCAGGCGTACTCGCGATCGAGCGAATGGTCGAACAGTCCGATGCCGCCCGATGCGTCGTTGTTCGCCGTCGCGAAGATCAAGCCGCTGACGCCGCGTCAGTATTCACTGTCGCTGTTCATCGCGGCAAACAACCCGACGCAGTGGCCAGCAGCCGATCAGACCGAGCAATGGGCGCAGCGACGCGAACAACTAGAGAACGCCTGCAACGGTTGGGCCGGACAGTTCGAGATGCCGGGTGAGAGTTTTCACGTCGCCGTCGATGAGGCACTGCTCTTCAACAACAACAAGCGGGTCGAGGACGAGTTCCTTCGCGATTCAGGCGACCGTCTGGTCGGGCACTTGAAGTCGCTTAGCGACAATCAAGCCGTCATCGAATCAGCGGTGCAAACGATTTGCTCGCGACCGCCGCGCGACGACGAACGAGCGGCGATTGATGACTTCTTGCAAAAACGATCGGCCGACCGCGTGGCGGCGCTCCGACAAATGGTGTGGGTGCTGCTCACGGGACCGGAGATGAGATTCTCGTACTGAGAGGGAGAACTTCGATGTCACTTTCTCGACGCCACTTTCTGGGCGCGGCCGCTGCGGCTGGAACATTCGCCGCCGACATGACTCGGTTCGATGCGCTCCGGCACTCGGCGTGGGCCGACGAGGTGAAGAAGAGCGGCAAGCGCGTGATTCTTCTCTGGCTGGCCGGAGGTGCGAGTCAATTGGAGACGTTCGATCCAAAACCGGGACGACCGACCGGCGGGCCGTATCGAGCGATCCCGACTTCCGCGACCGGAGTTCACATCAGCGAACTGCTGCCGAAGATGGCCGCGCGGATTCAACAGACAACGGCGATCGTCCGGTCGCTCAACACCAAGAACGCGGATCACGGCGGCGGTGCGGTGATCATGGAAACCGGCCGCATCAAAGATCCCGGCATCGAGTACCCCGATCTCGGAGCGATCTGCGCGAAGGAACTTGGCCGGCTCGACAGCGCGGTCCCTGATTACGTCTCGATGTACACATCGACCGAAGGCCGGCGCAAAGGGGGGAGCGGGTTTCTCGGTTCGCGATACGCCCCAATGTTTCTGTCCGAGTCGATGCAGCCGGAAAACATCCGCCGGCTGGAAACAATCAGCGATGTCGATCATCAAGATCGGCTGGCGTTGCGAGACCTGCTCGCGAAGAAGTTCACGCAGAACCGGCACAGCGATTCGCTCGGCAGCCACACGCAGGCGTATCAGCGTGTGCGCGGGTTGATGGCCAGCGAGAAACTGTTCGACATCGAACAAGAATCGGCCGAGATGCGAGCCAAGTACGGCCCGACGCAGTTCGGTCAACAATGCTTGATTGCTCGGCGTTTGGTCGAGGCGGGTGTGCCGTTCGTGAAAGTGGCTCGCGCCTGGTGGGACAGTCACGGCGAGAATTTTGAAACGCATCGCGAACTCTGTGCGGACCTCGATCATTCGATGTCGGTGCTGCTCGACGATCTGAAGGATCGCGGGTTATTGGAAAACACGCTGGTGCTGACGTTCGGTGAGTTCGGCCGAACTCCGAGCATCAATGCCAGTCTCGGCCGCGATCACTTCGCCGCCGCTTGGAGCGCGACTCTCTCCGGCTGCGGCGTGCGTGGCGGAGCCTGCTACGGCAAGACCGACGAGGACGGCCACAAAGTCGCCGACGGCGAAGTCGGAGCGGGCGATCTGTTCGCGACAATCTTGACGGCACTCGGCATCGACCCGCTCAAGGAATACCACGTCGGTGCTCGGCCGATTCCGCTTTCGGACTTCGGCTCAAAGCCGATCAAAGACGTCTTGGCTTGATTTTGAGTTCACCACAGAGACACAGAGGGCACAGAGAAACGAGAGAGAATCTGGTCTTTCTCCGTGTCCTCTGTGTCTCTGTGGTAAATCCTGACTTCCGGAGTCAACCATGCCTGCTGATCCGACCAAACTGGCGAAGACCAAAGACATCGGCATTCCGTCGATCGCGATGTGTGTCGCACGAGTTCCCAACAGCGGGCGGCTGATTTTCGGTAGCTCCGACTTCAAGCTGCATGAGATCGACGTCTTCGCCGAGAAGCCTCAGCCGACGCCGTTCGGTGGCGAAGGACATCAGAGCTACGTCACGGGCGTCGTGCTGGCGGCTCCGAACGTCGCCGTCTCCGGCAGCTACGACGGCCAGTTGATTTGGTGGGATATTGAAAAGCGTGAGCCGACTCGCAAGGTGAAAGCTCACGATTTGTGGATTCGCCGACTCGTCATCAGCCCGGACGGCAAGACGATCGCCAGCGTCGCCGACGACATGCAGTGCAAACTCTGGAACGCCGAGACGGGCGAGATGCTGCGGCAGTTCTCCGATCACAAGCCAATCACGCCTCACGATTTTCCGAGCATGTTGCACGCGGTCGCGTTCTCGGCCGACGGCAAGTTCCTCGCAACCGGCGACAAGACGGGGCACGTCGCGATTTGGGAAACAACGAGCGGTTCAAAGGTCGGCACTGTCGAAGCTCCGGGGCTTTACACCTGGGATCCGAAACAACGACGGCATTCGATCGGCGGCATCCGATCGCTCGCGTTTTCGCCCGATGGAAAACTGTTGGCGGTCGGCGGCATCGGGCAGATCGGGAACATCGACCATCTCGACGCGCCGGCTCGGATTGAAATCTTCGACTGGCAGAAGGGCGAGCGCAAGCACGAACTCAACAACGACAAGTTCAAGGCACTGGTGGAAGACCTTGCGTTCGATCCGTCGGGAAAGTGGTTGCTGAGTTCCGGCGGCGCGGGGGACGGCTTCGTCACGTTCACGGACGTCGAAACCGGCAAGCCGATTCATCAAGACAAGCTGCCGATGCACGTCCACCAGTTGGCGTTGAACGAGTCGAGCGATACGTTGTTCGCCGTCGGCCACCACAAGATCGTCGTCTGCGAGTTCAAAGCGGCCGAACCGCCGCCAGCCGCTACGGCTGAAGCGGCGAAATCGTGATGTGAGATTCTCTGCTCTGCAAATGTTGAAAGTCTTGTGATGACAAGAAGATCTTCGGAGTGCGATTGAACCCCAAAACGTGCTCTGAACGACAGGCAACCGCATTCTTAGCCACGGAGAAAACACGGATTTTCGGAATTGGAACAGCATGTTCTGATCCGTGTTCAATCCGTGTTTCATCAGTGGCTAAGAATCGCTTTTGTGTTGCGACTCCGCCGCGCAAAGCTCGCAGATTGAACCCCAAAAGCGGTGCTGACACACCGCAGTCCAAGGAGCCTTTCGATGACCGCTCGTTCTACTCGTCGTGATTTTCTGAAGCACAGTGTTGTTGCCGGAACTTCGGCTGCGTTCACGGCGGCCAGTTGGAGCCGGGTGTACGGTGCGAATGAGAAGCTCAACATCGCGTCGGTCGGGCCGGGGGGCAAAGGTTGGTCGGACCTCACCGAGACGGCGAAGAGTCCGCACGTCAACGTCGTTGCGTTGTGCGATATTGACGAATCGGCGAATCATCTCGGCCGAGCCGCCGAGACATTTCCGGCAGCGAAAAAGTTCTTTGACTATCGCAAGCTGCTCGACGAAGCGAAGACTTTCGATGCCATCATCGTTTCGACGCCGGATCACATGCACGCTCCGATTGCGTTGCCGGCGATGCAGCTTGGCAAGCACGTCCATTGTCAGAAGCCGTTGACGCACACGGTCCACGAAGCTCGGCAGATGCGACTGGCGGCGAAGACGTACAACGTCGTCACGCAGATGGGGAATCAAATTCAGTCCTATTCAGAATATCGCACGGCGGTCAAGCTGGTGCATGACGGAGCGATCGGCAAAGTCAAAGAAGTCTTCTCGTGGCAGAGCGGCGCAATGGGTTGGATCTTGGCCGATGACCGTCCCGCTGGCGAAGACCCGACCCCGACGACATTGCATTGGGACGAATGGATTGGCGTCGCACAACCGCGGCCGTTCAAGAACAGCATCTATCACTCGTTCAATTGGCGAGCCTGGCAGGATTTCTCGAATGGCCAGCTTGGCGACTTTGGCTGCCACATTCTCGATCCGGTGTTCATGGCGTTGAAGCTGACCTCGCCGCTGACCGTGTTCGGCGACGCTCCGAAGCTCAACAAGGAAATCTGGCACAAGTGGTCGAAGGTCATTTACGAGTTCCCTGGCACGGAATTGACCGCCGGTAAGACGGTGAACGTGACGTGGTTTGATGGCGACGGTCACAAACCGGCGAATGATCTCGTCGGTGTGCCGCCTGGATTCCAATTGCCGGGTTCGGGATCGGTGGTCGTCGGCGAGAAAGGCTCGCTGCTGATCCCGCACGTCGCGCCGCCAAAACTTTTCCCGGAAGAAAAGTTCGTGGACTTCAAGATCGAGAAAGTTCCCGCTCGCGATCACTACGTCAGTTGGGCAGACGCTTGCCGAGGCGAAGGGCACACGACGTCGCTGTTCGATTACTCCGGCCCGCTGACGGAAACCGTGCTGCTGGGAACAATCGCGATTCGCCTGCCGGCCCAGACGCTGCAATGGAAGGCGGCCGATCTGAAATTTGCGAACAACGACAAAGCGACCGCTCTGCTGACGAAGCCGTATCGCAAGGGTTTCGAGCCGAAGTGGCTGTAGGCGAGTCGCTCCGCGACTCGCATTTTCCGGTCACGGAGTGACCGGTCTACGTTGTGACGCAGCGATCGGCGATTCGTTGCCAGAGCAGCGCGCTGGCCAACGTGCCGCGATGAAAGTCGGCAACGGCGAAATGTTCGTTGGGGCTGTGCAGGTTGTCGGTGTTCTGGCCCCATCCGAGCAGCAGCGTGTCGATGCCGAGCAGTTCCTTCAGCGTGCCGACGACCGGAATCGAACCTCCCTCGCGGATCATCACGGGGGTCGTGCCGAACGCTTCTTGAATCGCGCTCTTGGCGGCGTCCATGAACGGGCTGTTCGCATCGGCGACGAAGCCGGGGCAGCCGTGAGCCTCTACGAACTCCAATCGGCAACCGGGCAGTAACTGTTGTTGCAAGAATTGGCCGAGCGATTTGGTCAGCTTGTGCGGGTCTTGATTCGGCACGAGCCGACAAGTGATTTTGGCAGATGCCCACGACGGGATGATCGTCTTCGGCCCCTCGCCTTGATAGCCGGAGGTCAGGCCGTTGATCTCGCACGTTGGCCGCGCCCAGCGACGTTCGGTTGAGGTGAACCCGGTCTCACCCCAACTGCTCTCGACGCCGACGCTGGCCAGGAAGTCGCGCTCGTTGAACGGCAGCGCGGCGAAGCCGGATCGTTCGGCTTCGGACAACGGTTTGATATCGTCGTAGAAGCCGGGGATCTGAACTCGGCCGTTCGCATCGTGCAGCGAGGCGATCAGTCGCGCGAGGGCTGTCGCGGGATTGGTGATCGAACCGCCGAAAATGCCGCTGTGCAAATCTTGCTTCGGGCCGATCAAGCGGACTTCGCAGGCGAGGATGCCCCGCAGGCCGTAGGTGATCGCTGGGATGTTCGGAGCGTACTGGCTGGTGTCGCTGATGACGGCGATGTCGCTGCGCAGCTTCTCGCGATTGGCGGACAGGAACAGATCGAGGTTGTTGCTGCCGACCTCTTCTTCGCCTTCGATGACGAACTTCACGTTGATCGGGAGTTTGCCTGCCGACTTCAGCCACGCGGCGACGGAGAGGACGTGCGTCAGCATTTGCCCCTTGTCGTCGGTCGCTCCGCGAGCCCAAATGCAGCCGTCGCGGACATCCGGCTCGAAGGCGGGCGTGACCCACTTGTCGAGCGGATCGGGGGGCTGCACGTCGTAGTGACCGTAGATCAGAACCGTCGGAGCCTTCGAGTTCTCGGCCTTCAGCCATTCGGCGTGGACGATCGGATGCCCGGCGGTCTCGACCAATTCAGTCGTCAATCCAGCGGACGCGAGTTGATCGCGCACGAACTCGGCCGCGCGACGCACGTCCGGCTTGTGAGCCGAGATCGCGCTGACGCTGGGAATTCGCAGCAAGGCTTTCAGAGTTTCGAGGGCGTCGTGTTGGTGAGCTTCAAGGTATTGAACGACGGTTTGCATGGAGAGTCTCGACGTGGAAGGAAAAGGATTACGGCTTTCGGACTACGGCCATCGGTTTTCGGCCGGGCTACTGCTTCAGCGAGATCGGCAGCGCGTCGATCTTCGCGGCGAGAATGAAATCGTTCTCGGAGAGTCCGCCGATCGCGTGCGTATAGATTTCGATGGTCACGTTGCGATACCCCGCGATGTGGACGTCGGGGTGATGCCCTTCGCACTCAGCGATACAGGCGACGTGATTGGCAAAGTTCATCGCGGCCATGAAGTTTTTGACGACCCACGATTTGCGGATGCGTTCGTGGTTCGCGGTCAGCTCCCAACCGGTCAGGTGCTTGATCTGAGCTTCAGCTTCGGCGGGTGTCAGCTTGGGGACGCCCCCCTCGCAGGGGACGCATCTTTTGCCTCGAAGCTGATCGCAAGTTTGAATCGGAACGCTCATCGGAAATTCCTTTCTCGTCGAGAGCGAAAGTAACCCGACGCGTGAGCGAGGGCGTCATCACAGTTCGCCCTCGCTCACGCGTCGGGTTACTTTCTTTGTCAGGCGAGTATCTCGCGTTGGACGTTGCCATGCACGTCGGTGAGACGAAAATCTCGGCCACCGAAACGGAACGTCAGACGTTCGTGGTCGATGCCCAAGAGGTGCAGGATCGTGGCTTGCAAGTCGTATGGCGTGACAATGTTCTCGACGGCGTGATAGCCGTACTCATCCGTCGCTCCGTAAGTCATCCCGCCGCGAATGCCGCCGCCAGCGAGCCACATCGAAAAACCTTGCGGATTGTGATCGCGGCCGGTGCTCCCCTGAGCGAACGGCGTGCGGCCGAACTCGCCCGTCCAGATAACGAGCGTGTCGTCGAGCAACCCGCGTTGCTTGAGATCGCTCAGCAGCGCGGCGATGGGACGGTCCACGATCTCGGCGTTCTTTTGGTGTTCCCCTTTGATGTTGTCGTGCGAGTCCCACGGCGAGACGAACCGAATGCCGCCGACGCAGGTCAGTTCGACAAATCGCACACCACGTTCCAGCAGTCGCCGAGCCAACAAGCACTGCCGAGCGTATCGAGCCTCGAAGGCGTTTGACGAATTCAGCCCGTACATCTCCTGCGTCGCGGCGGATTCGTCTTTGAAGTCGGCGACTTCCGGGACCGAGCGTTGCATCGCGAATGCGAGTTCGTAATTGCGGATCGCCGACTCGATGACCTCTTCGCTCGAACCGATTCGGCCGGCGAAGTCGCGATCGTTCTCGGCGATGAACCGCAACTTGTTGAGCTGCTGCCCCGGCTTCGGCTCATCCGGCTGGATGTTGTCCACCACAGGTGTGTTCAAGCCGACGTGAAACAGCGATGCCTCGTGAATCGCCGGCAGAAAGCCGCTCGAATAATTCGCGATTCCGCCGAGCGGCAACTGTCCGCCGTTGACGACGACGAAGCTGGGCAAGTTCTGACTCTCGCTGCCGAGTCCGTACGAGACCCATGCTCCCAAACTCGGTCGCCCTTGAAGCTGATGCCCGGTGTGCAGCATGTAACACGACTGAGCATGTTCGGCGAACGGTGACTGCATCGAGCGGATCACGCACAGGTCATCGACATGCTGAGCGACGTGCGGGAACAGGCTGCTGACCGGCGTGCCCGACTCGCCGTATTTCGCGAACGTGAACGGCGTGCCGAACGTCGAGCCGTTGTTCTCGAACTGCGTCGTCTCAATCTTCATCTTGAACGGCTGCCCGTGCTCGGCGTTGAGCCGCGGTTTTGGATCGAACGAATCGACGTGCGAAACGCCACCGTCCATGAAGAGCATCACGACTCGCTTGGCCTTCGGTGCGAAGTGCGGAGTTCGGAACGCGGAAGTCGGAACGTCGGCGCTCGCGGAGTCGCTCAACATCCCGGCCAAAGCGAGCGCACCAAACCCGAACCGCGAGCGAAGCAGCAGTTCGCGACGACTCAGAAACATCGATTGGAAACGACGCGGTGACATTGAACTCTCCGGCCGAATGCCGTTGGCCGATCGGCTTCCGGCTAACGCAGATACAAGAACTCTTTCGTGTTGATCAAGGCGTGAGCCAATTCGTGCCAGAGGTACGAGTCGGTCTGCCAACGGTCGCCGTCGATGCCCAGCACGACGGCTTGCGATTTCAAGAATTCGAACGTGCGTTTGGTTTCGGCATCACTGACTGGACGCGAGAACGTGATCAGCCACAACGCTTGGAGACGTGCTTCAGGTGTCGGCAGTGTCGCGACTCGGAGTGCCAGCAAACCTGATTGGTCTCCGACGAACTTGTCGTTCAGCAGCGTCAGACTTTGAGCCGGGACGTTCGTGACGTTTCGCTCGCCGACCGTCAGCACCGGTTTCGGTTGATCGAACGCGATGAGCAGCGACTGCGGATAATTGCGGCGGGCTTCGAGGTACACGCTGCGGCGACCGTGGCCGTCCGGTGGGCCGGCGAGCGGGTTGTCAAAATCCTTGTAGCCGGCTCGCAACGGCAACGGAATGTTTTGTCCTTCCTGCCGGCGATCGAGATGGCCGGAGACGAACAGCAGCGAATCGCGAATCGACTCGGCTTCCAGTCGCCGGACATTCGCGTGCGAGAGTAGCCGGTTGTTCGGATCTCGTTCCCTCGCGGCGGCTGACGCTTCGGTGGAAAGTTGGAACGCCCGACTGGTCAGCATCAGCCGCAGCATGTGCTTGATCGACCAACCCGATTCGATGAACTCGGCGGCAAGCCAATCGAGCAGTTCGGGATGAGACGGCGATTCGCCAAGTGCCCCGAAGTTATCGACGGTCTTCACGAGACCGACGCCGAAGACATGCTGCCACATCCGATTGACCATGACTCGCGCGGTCAGCGGGTTGCGTGGATCGACGACCGCGTCAGCGAGTTCACGTCGGCCACTGCTAACGTAGCCCTCTCCTTCCGCGAGAGGAAAGCCGAGCGCGCGATCGACGTCGTTGTTGAGGTTGGACGTCAACTCCGCGCTCGGCAATTCATCACGCGGAGCGTGATGGCTACTTTGAAGCACCTCCAGATATCGTCGCGGCACGGTCGCACCGGCACGGCGATGATTGCCTCGAGGGAAGAGTCGTTCGTCAAAACCTTGTTCGTCGGCGACGCCGCCAACTCGCGTTGGCACGGGGATCTGCGATTCCAACTCACGATACCGAGCAAACAGTCGAGCCAACTCATGATCGGCCGGAGCGTCGTTCAGCAACACGCCGCTTCGCAACAACTCATCGACGAACCGAGCTTGCTCGTCCGAGCAACGCTCGTCGGCCCAAGCGGTGATCGCGTCGGTGATCAGAGCTGTCAGTTGTTTTGTGAGCGCTGACCAAGTCGCTTCCGATTGCCACAACTCGACCGGCAACGGCGAAGACAATTCCGGCGCGCCCGCTTGATCGTGAAACGCGATCGCTCGGACGGCGACTCCGCTGCGGCCGTCCGTGTTAAGGATTCGCGCATCGGAATGTTTGCCGGGATAGGGCATCTCGTCGCGCGGGATGATCTCCAAGTACGCTCGCCGACCCGCCCACGCTTCGCGAATCGACAGTGTGATCCACCTCAGTCGCGGGTCGTTGAGTGTCGGCATCACCTGCGTGAACAAGACTCCGTCGGCAACGAAGTTCTCGATGATCAGCCGAACGCGAGCACCGTTCGTTCCGCCTGCCAGGACGCTGATGAATTTCATGTCGAGCGTGAAATTCGGTGACCGCAACGTCCCGCCATGCTTGTTGCTGACGAGATGCGAGCTACGAGCACGCGGCAGAATTGCCGTCAGGACACCGCTGGTTGGCGAAACGGCGAACTCACCTGGCAGTGACGTCTTTTCAAAATTGTCGGACGCGAACCAATCACTGCTCTTGGTCAGCAAGCTCGATGTGTCCGTGTCGGTGAATTCAGCGAACCAGCGGAAGCGGCTCGCGCCAGTCGAGCGGCGATCGTCGAACGCTTTTCGTTCGTTCGCGAGGTCGGCCCATAATTTCGAGTCGATGGCGTCGGAGGTTTGTGGCACGTTGGAAACGTGCCCCACGGCAAAGCGGGCGAGCACACTCAACGGCTCGGCTGGCTTGCCTTTCGCGGCCTTGAGCGCGGTCAACCAGCGGAAGACTTCGGCCTCAGCGGACCGAGTCCCCGGCGCGAACGGCGGCGGCATCGAAGGGGCAGGCTTGTCTTTCTCCGTTGGCTTCGGCGGATCAGGTTCATTCACGCGGTCACGAGCCGCCAGGATCGCGGTTGGCCAGTGCGTCAGTTGTTCGCGCCACAGTTCGGCCAGCGCGCGGCGGATCGGGCGTTTGAGTTCGATGAGTTGCTGATCGAGCGCATGTTGAGCGACCGGGTCATTGACTCGGTGCATCGTCGTGCGCGTGCTCGCGAAGATGCCGTACAGCGCGGCGAAGTCGTGAGCCGAGATCGCATCGAACTTGTGATCGTGACATCGAGCACACGCGATCGTCAGTCCTTGAAACGTCTTGCTGAACGAGTCGATCTGCGCGTCGATGACGACGACCTCTTCGTTCTTGACGTCGATCGGCGTCGGATAGAACTCGACGAATCGAAACCAGCCGGTCCCGATCGGCGATTCGTTGATGCCGAGCGTCGGGTTCCAGCGGGGTGGCAGCATGTCGCCCATCAGGTGCTCGCCCACGAAGCGGTCGTAGGGCAGGTCAGCGTTGAACGCTCGGACCAAGTAGTCGCGATACCGCCAGGCGTGCGGGATCAGCGGATCGTGTTCGGAGCCGTGCGTGTCGCTGTAGCGGATGAGGTCCATCCAATGCCGCGCCCAGTGCTCGCCGACTTGCGGCGAGGCGAGCGTGTGATCGACCAGTTTCTCAAACGCATCGGGCGATTCGTCGGTGACGAAAGCCTCGAGGTCTGTCGGCTCCGGCGGCAGTCCAGTCAACACGAACGACAGCCGTCTTGCGAGTGACCAGCGATCTGCCTGTTTCGCCGATTCGAGTCCCGCGGGTGCCATCCGCGCGAGCAAGAAGCGGTCGATCGGCGTGGCCGATGCTGACAGTGTCGGCTTCGGAAAGTCCGGACTCTTCACCGGCTGCCAACACCAATGCTTTCGCCGCTCGGCGAGTTTTTCTGCCCACGAGCCACCGCCGCTTTCGCTATCCGGCGATTCGCGCGGATCGACGGCTCCGCGACGGACCCAATCGACAAGGATCGCGATCTCGTCGTCAGACAACTTTTGGTTCGGCGGCATCTGCAAGTCTTTGCTCGTGCGCCGCACAGCTTTGATGAGCAAGCTCTCGTCCGGTTTTCCGGGAACGACAGCAGGGCCAACGTCGCCGCCCTTGACCCAGCCGCTGCGTGAATCGAGCGTCAACCCGCCCTGCAATTCTTTGGCGCGGTGACTGTGACACTCGTAACAGCGCCGTTCGAGCAGCGGCTGCACTTGTTGCTTGAAAAAGTCGGCATCG
>JAYVQJ010001228.1:0-3285 GCA_043777235.1 Planctomycetia bacterium | reverse complement strand
GGATGACAAGCTGTCTGCTGCGACGATAACTCCCTGGCCTGTCGGAATGACAACAATAAGAGTCCCAGCAATCGGGGAAGCAAGGTGACTGATCATAGGAAGTACAACCATTCCTCCGAGATAGTTAAGTGAGCGCCACGACACAGTTGCTGAACACTATGAATCGGGAGATCGACTAAGACAGTACAAGCTATCGTCGCGGCAAGAACTTTCCAACGGGCAGTGCCGACAGCGTTGTGGGTTTCAGGCGAGCCCGTGAACGTTAGCTCCCGGACGAATTTGGAAAGTGAGACGTCCGGCGGCTGACGCCGCCCGACTCGCCAAAGACTTGTCCACAGAACGTCTCGCTCCTGGCCGCGTGCCGCACAACGAGCTTCTCACGGAGAAATCACGGTCACCAGATCTTGCCACGGACAGAGTGATTGAATGGCTCGATCAAAGGTCACCAGCTTTGCGGAGTTGTGTTTCGCGATGGCGAGCAAGATCGCATCGGACACTTGGCGATACCCTTGGAGTCTCCGAGCCAACGGTTCAAAGTCTGCGTCCGTGAGATTGGGTAGCAAATCGAAATAGGTGTGCTGCGGATGCGACGTCATTCCTTGGATCAATGTCACCACTTCCGGGCCGGTCATCGGGATTCCGACGATTTGTGCGTTCATCGACAACCGCAGAAAGCCGGATTGGGTGAGCAAGCAAGTCGCCCAGCCATCGGACGAATGAGTTTGGAACCAAGCGTGTGCCGCTTGGTGATGCGGATGGTTGGCCCAGCTCAAGGCCATGAGCACGTTGATATCGAGCAGGGAAATCAAAAGACTCCCTCCTCAACCAAACGTCGCACTTGGGTGGGATCAATTTGTGGTGTTCCGACTGGTGGCTGAATACACGGCAGGCCATCCAGAACCGCGATCTGCTTCGTGGCAGTTCCTTGAATCGCCGTCTGCAACGCCTCGACCGCAAATTCATCCAAAGTCTGACCTCGCGCTGAGGCGACTCTGAGCACCGATTCATAAAACGCATTGTCGAGCGTTAGGTTGGCAGTCATGGCTCACCTGGCTATTGGAGGATCGCAGGCACTGTGAAGAAATCTGAGCATGAGCATACCGCGTTTGCGGACAGGCGGGCAATTGGCGAATCGCATCACGACTTCACGAGGTATTTCTTCACGACCTCTTCGTTGACTTCGATCCCGAGGCCGGGGCCGGTGGGGACGTCGAAGTAGCCGTTTTTTAGCTCGAACTTCTTGGTGACGATTTCGTCACGGAATGGGTTTTCGTAAACGTCGAATTCCATCATTGGCTCGTCGCCGCCCGCGAAGCCTTGGAAGTGTGGGGCCAAGAGGGAATTTAGTTGCAGCGAGGCGGCGATCACGATCGCTCCTGCCCAGCAGTGCGGCAACGCTTGAATGCCGAACAGCCGAGCCATCTCGGAGATGAAGAGTACTTCGGCGATGCCGCCGCACAACGAGACGTCGGCCTGGATGATGTCGAACGAGCGTTTGACGATGTGCTCCCGCGCGGTGGCTCGCGAATCGAGCACCTCGCCGCCGGCCACCGCGATGTCCAAGGACTTCGTGAGTTCGTCATAGCCGGCGTAGTTCGGTGACTGCGGCAGCGGTTCCTCGAAGCAATAGAAGTCGAGCTTCTCCAGTTCCTTGCCGAACTTCACTGCCTGCGGCAGCGTGAACGCACCGTTGCCGTCGGTGAGCAGTCGCACGTCGGGACCGACGGCCTCGCGAATCTTCTCCATGACGGCGAGATCGCGCTTGTGACCGTAGCGGCCCGTGCGAATCTTCATCGCTTTGAAACCTTGCTTGGCCAGCGCGGCGGCTTCGGGAGGATGCTGGTCTTCCGGGCGGACGCCGTCTGTGTAGTTCATGGCGGCGGCATAGCCCATCACCTTGTCGCGCTGACGTCCGCCGTACATGTCGGCGATCGACAGGCCGAGCGCTTTGCCTCGCAGGTCGTGCAGGGCGATATCACAACCCGCGACCGCTCGGCCGTCGCCGAAGTTCGGTCCCCACATCTCCCTCCAGACCTTGCGATGCTCCAGCGGGTTCTTGCCGAGCAGCACTTTCTTGAGATGCCCATCGATGATGCCGCGCGTGCCGCCGACATCGGCGGTCTCGCCCCAGCCAACAAGGCCGCTGTCCGTGCTGATCTTCACCAGCAGCGCGTCTCGCATCGTCGTCGATGCCACCGACGGCCCGATCCCTTTGGCCAACTTGTGCTGAAGCGCGAACGTTTCGACCTTCGTGATCGTCAGCGAACTTGGCTTCGGCTCGGCGGCGATCGCCGTCTGATCGTTGAGGGTCATGGAAGCGAGGCCGGCTCCGAAGCCTGCCGCGGCGGCGCGAACGAAGAAGTCTCGACGAGGGAGTTGAGTCGGCATGAGGTGCTCCTGATGCTTGAGAAGGCTGGCCACAATTCACTGCGATGTTCGATCTCCGTTGCCGACGCGGGCCGCGTCGGCCTACTTTTTTGTGAGGTCATTGATGCGGATGTTGCGGAAATCGACGCGGTCGCCGTGTCCCAAGAATCCGATGTGGCCGCTAGAACGCTTCAAGCCGGGATGCTCGGCCTTGTCCATCGTGCCGTTCTTGGTGACCTCGTCCAAATCGCAATCGACGATCGTTCCACCGTTGAGCACGATCTTGATCTTGCGGTCATGTGCCGTGACCTCTTGCGAGTTCCATTCGCCGAGCGGCTTGAGATGTTCTCGCTTGGCCGGCTGAATGCCGTAGACCGAACCGTGATACTGATACGGCTGAAGCGTTTTGTATTTCTCGGCAGTGTTATCGAGGATTTGCAATTCGGTCCCGTCGAGGTGCAGGTTTCCCTTCGCGACGTTCGGGCAGCGAATGCCGAGACCGTTGTTCGCACCGTCGGTCAGTTTGAACTCGAAGCGGATGACGAAGTCGGCGTACTCCTTTTCGGTCAACAAGTTGCCGGCGGTTCCGGTGACGCACACGATCGCACCGCCTTCGACGTTGTAAGCCTCCTTGGCCCCCGTCCAGCCGTTGAGCGTCTTGCCATCGAACAGCGACACGAAGCCTTCCTCGCTCGGCTTCTTGTCCTGGGCCGTTGCGGGAACAAAGGCGGCGAGAGCGAGCAGGATGACTGTCACAAGGCGGCACGTCATGGCAGTGTCCTTTGCAGCAAATGAGAATTTGGCGAACTGAAGCCGGCGGAGCATATCGGTGGGTTTTGCCGCCCGACAACCGGCCACGGAATTCCGGGCACGGCTGGCCAATTTGTCGTGTTGCGAAAACCGTAGGGTGGCGTCGAG
>JAYVQJ010001227.1:0-3287 GCA_043777235.1 Planctomycetia bacterium | reverse complement strand
GAGGACAGCGTCAGCTTCCTGCCGACGTTGCTCAGCGAAACCGGCAAGCCGACGCGAACCACGCTGGTCAGTCATTCGATCAACGGCTCATTCGCCATCCGCGACGGTTCGTGGAAGCTGTGCCTCTGCCCCGGCTCCGGCGGTTGGAGCAATCCGCGTCCCGGCATGAAAGACGCCGACCTCCCGCCGAATCAACTCTTCGATTTGAGCACCGACATCGGCGAGCAGACCAATCTGCAAGACCAGCATCCGGAGACCGTCGCTCGTCTGACGAAGCTGCTCGAAAATTACATCGCCGATGGCCGCAGCACTCCCGGCGAACCACAGAAAAATGCCGTGGCTGTAAAGATTCGGAAGTAACTCAAAGGACATTTTCAACGCGAAGACGCAAAGCCGCGAAGACGCAAAGATTCCAAAACAACGACGAGACAAGTTCAGCGAGTCAAAAACGACGCGGTCGATGCTGAGACTTCCACTCTCGCTGCGACAATCTTTGCGACTTCGCGTCTTTGCGTTGAAAACTTTGATCGCGAATCGCCAAAGGAGCACGGATTCATGCAATACCGCAACCTGGGATCGAGCGGCCTACTCGTGTCGCCGATTTGTTTGGGGACGATGACCTTCGGGGCACCGGTCGATGAGCCGGACTCGATCAAGCTGATTCACGCCGCGATGGATCGTGGGATCAACTTCATCGACACGGCCAACGTCTATGAAGGCTACAAGCGATTCCTCGGCAGCCCCGGCGGCGTGGCAGAAGAGATCGTCGGCAAGGCTCTGGTCGGTCGCCGTGACAAGGCGATTCTCGCGACGAAGGTTGGTGCTCCGGTCGGTCCGGGGCCGCAGGATCGTGGCTTGTCGGCCACACACATCCTGCGCGAAGTCGATCGCAGCTTGCAGCGGCTGAAGACCGATTACATCGACCTCTACATCCTGCACTGGCCGGATAAGGAAGTGCCGTTGGAGACATCGCTCGCGGCAGTCGATCAAGCGGTGAAGGCCGGCAAGATCCGCTACCTCGGCCTGTCGAATCATTACGGCTGGCAGATTTGCGAGAGCCTGTGGCTGGCTGAGCGCTACGGTTGGCCGCGCGTTGTCTCGTCACAGATTCCACTCAGCCTTCTGCGGCGCGAGTTTCATCACGACCTCGAATTCTGCCGCAAGCACAACATCGGTATCACGCCGTATCAAGCTCTGCAAAGCGGCTTGCTCACCGGCAAGTATCGACGCGGCCAAGCTCCACCGTCCGACTCGCGAGCCGCTGAGAAACCCGATTGGATTTGGAAGCTCGACGACCCGTTGTTCGATCGACTCGAACGCGCCGAGGCAGTCGCTAAGGAACTCAACATCCCGATGTCACAGCTCGCGCTGGCTTGGACGCTCACACAACCATCGGTCACTTCGCCAATCGTCGGAGTCAAACGGCTCGACCAAATCGAAAATGCCATCGCTGCCGCCAGCGTGAAACTTTCGGCCGATCACCTCAAGCAACTCGACGCAGCATGCCCAGCACCGTGGAAGCAGAACGATCCAGTGCGGGGATGAACATTCTTGGCTCTCCGCCAAATGTGTTGAAAGGAAGAGTTCTCACGCAGAGGCGCAAAGCTCGCAGAGACGATGCAAATGTTGTTCTCTCCGGACTCTGTGAGCTTTGCGCCTCTGCGTGAGACAAGCTCTGGATTGCCGCGATACAACCCCGATGGCGGAGAGCCACATTCTTTTGTCAACGCTCGTGGCAGGATCGACGGCCTGTTAGCTCAGCCCGATCAAAGTCAGAGGGCATTTGTCGGAGACGAAGGTTTCGGTGCGATCGTCTTGTTCGAATTTAACGATGACCGTTTGCCGTTTCATCACACGGCTGACTTCGATCACTTGGCCGAGACCATATCGCGGATGCCGGACGATTTGCCCGACGGCAAAGAACGCCGCACTGCCGGCGGCGGAATCGGTGGCCGACAACAGTGCGGCTCCGGTCGTGATGCGGGAACTCAGCGCGGACGCCGCCGCTCGTGCTGGCAAGGCGGCATGCGAGACGGAGGGCGAATCTGATTCCGCTTCGTCGGAGTTGGACCAATTGCTGGGAGTCTCTTCGTCATCGGGGATCGGTGTTGATGGTGAGTGCTTGCCGTCGGAGCGACTGGTCGCCGACGCCCCGAAATCGAAACCGAGCCAGTCGGCGTTGGGGTCTTCTTGGCTTCCCTCATCGTCGGCGAGCATCGGCTTGGTGAACGCCGAGTTTCCAAACGTCTGTTTTGACGCGGTGTGGTCGATTTCCTCGCACGCGATTTCGGTCTCGAATTGACTGCGGATCGTGCGAAGCGGGCGGCCGAAGGAATATCGCTCGACGGTCGTCGTCAGATTCAGTTGCTTCATCGCGCGAGTCATTCCGACGAACAGCAAACGACGCTCTTCTTCCAATGCCATCTGCATTCGGCGGAGGTCTTCTTGTTCGTACATCGCTCGCTCGTGCGGAATCAGGTTCTGCTCGAAGCCGACGATGTAGACGACCGGGAATTCCAATCCCTTCGCGGCGTGCAGCGTCATGAGCGTGACCTTGCCGGACGATTCGTCGATGCCGTCCAAGTCGCTGACCAGCGACGTCGTTTCGAGAAACGCTTGAAGCGAACGGTCGTCTCCCAGCTTCTCATCGAACTGTTGCGCGGAGAGCACGAGTTCCAACACGTTGCCGAGTCGCTGTTGCTCTTGTTCATCGTCGCTCTCGCGCCAGTCGTCGCCGTAACTGGTCTCGGAGAGCACGGCGCGGAGCAATTCGGCGGTCGGGCCTGTCGCCTTCTGACGCAGACCGCGCATCAACTCCGCGAAACCCAGCAGCGCTTTCGTCGGGCCGGCGGAGAGATCGGGAATCTCACGCGCGTGCTCGGCCGCTTCGAGCAGCGTCCGTTCGTGCTTGTCGGCGTAGCGAGTCAGTTTGTCGAGCGTGCTCTTACCGATGCCGCGCGGCGGATTGTTGATGATCCGCAACCCGGCGGCGCGATCGGCCGGGTTCTCGATCATACGGAGGTACGCGAGCATGTCTTTGACTTCAGCGCGGTCGTAGAACGCGAGACCGGCGGCGACTTGATACGGCACTCGATTCCGGCCGAGAGCCATTTCGATCTCGCGCGACAGCCAGTTGACGCGGTAAAAGATCGCGACGTCGGACCATTCCCAGATGCCCGCTTCGATGTCGCGGCGAATCTGCGAGGCGATCTCCTCGGCCTCGTCTTTGCCGGACCAAAAGCGGTGCAACTTGACTTCGTCTCCCGATTCGTTGTCGGTGTGAAGTC
>JAYVQJ010001226.1:0-12950 GCA_043777235.1 Planctomycetia bacterium | reverse complement strand
CTTCTGTCTGCGCGATTCCATCAGCAGCCCCTCCTCAGGAGCAGCCAAATAGCCTGCCTCTGCCTTCATTCCCCTGATCAGATTCCTCTGACCACATTCATCTTGGGTCAGAGGAATCTGGTCAGGGGAATGAAGACAGGAAGGGAAATCATGCCGATTCGTTGCGGGTTGAAACTTCGGTCGATCTCGGACGCGGAATTCAACGCGGTTGATCGAGCGGTCATGGGTTGTGCGTTCGCGTCACAGAATGAGCTGGGACGATTGTGTGACGAGCAGGTTTACGAAAACGACGTCGCGGCAAGACTTCGGGCATTGGGATTTCGTGAGGTCTTCACTCAAGAACCGCTCTTGGTGTCCTATCAAGAGTTCCAGAAACGATATCGCTTGGATTTGGTCGTCAATCAGATGGTCTATGAACTCAAGGCTGTCTCGATGTTGACCGGCGAGCACGACACTCAGGCCATTCATTACGCGACGTTATTGGGCATTGACCGGATCAAGCTGCTCAACTTTCGGCCGCACGCGGTGATGGGATTGCTGAAACGTTGCCCGCCGGTGGCGGCCGATCGGTTCCGCGTTGAAGTCGATCCCCAAGATTGGCGGCCGTTGTCGGATCGTTGCGAACGGCTGGCTGGCATTTGCGGTGAGCTGTTCCGCGAATGGGGCGCGTTTCTGGATACGGCGTTGTATGAAGACGCTCTGAAGCACTTCTGCGGCGGCGAAGAATTCTGTGTGCGTCGCATCCCCGTTGTTCGGGATGGTTTTGAATTGGGGACACATCGGTTGGCGTTTCATTCCGACAAAGTTCCGTTCGTCGTGACGTCATTCACCGCGGACCTCAACACACACGAACAACACTTGCATCGCCTGCTGAAGCACACCGGACTCGCCGGCCTTCAATGGCTCAACTTCAATCATCGCGTCCTTCAACTAAAAACAGTCACCCAATAGTGTTTGCCCCCTGCCTCCCATTTCTCTGACCAGATCCCTCTGACCAAAACGCAGAGAGTGGTCAGAGGAATCTGGTCAGGGGAATGAAGACAAGGGAGAGGAATTGAGATGGCGACGACGGCTCGATCTTACGACCTGTATCGGCGGGCGAACGAACTCATTCCCGGTGGGACGCAGCTTCTCAGCCGACGGCCGACGAAGTACGCGAACGGCGTGTCGCCGGTGTATGCCGCGCGAGCGAACGGGGCACGGATTTGGGATGTCGATGGGAACGAGTACATCGACTGGGTCAGCGGTATCGGCGCGATCATCCTCGGATATTGCGATCCAGTCGTCGATGACGCGGTGCGAGAACAGATCGGCAAGGGCGTCGCGACGTCGATCAACAGCGAAGTGGAACTTGAACTCGCCGAGGAATTGTGCCGCACGATTCCGTGTGCCGAGATGGTCCGCTACGCGAAGTGCGGTGGTGAGGCATGCGCGATCGCGGTGCGGATCGCTCGTGGAGTGACCGGACGGGACAAGGTTCTGTTCTGCGGATATCACGGCTGGCATGACTGGTATCTCGCGGCGAATCTCGTGGCGGAAGAAAGTCTGAACTCGCACTTGTTTCCCGGCATCGAACCGATCGGCGTGCCGAAGGTCTTGGCCGGGACTGCTCTGCCGTTTCCGTTTGATGATCTCGTGGCGCTGGGGCAAATGCTGGATGACCACAAAGGCCAAGTTGCAGCGGTCATCATGGAACCGTTGCGGTCAGAGTTGCCGGCCGACGGGTATCTCGCGGGCGTTCGCAAACGGTGCGACGAGCACGGAGTTGTGCTGATCTTTGATGAAGTCTCGTCGGGATTCCGATTCGGAATGCAGGCGGCTCAAGGTTTCGTGGGAGTCACTCCAGACATGGCGGTGTTCGCGAAGTCGATGTCGAACGGCTACCCGATGGGAGCGGTCGTCGGCAAACGCTGGGTGATGGAGCCGGCCGCGAGGATGTTCATTTCGAGCACCTACTGGTCCGACCCGCTCGGCATGGCCGCATCGCTGGCGACGATCCGTGAACTGCGACGTCGCAACGTTTCGGAATCGCTGTGGTCGTTCGGCCGCGAGCTTCAATCGCGGCTCAACGCGATCGCCACCGAAGTCGGCCTCGACGTGCATTGCGGCGGACTGGCCGTGCATCCGCATTTGGAATTTCGGTCGGCATCATCGGAGGAGAAGCCGGTTCTCTCGACGTTGTACATTCAAGAGATGGCGAAGCGCGGCTGCCACGGCTACGCCAGCTTCTACCTCAACGCGGCTCAAGGGCCGGCGGAGTTGGATCAGACTTCGGCAGCGGCTCGCGAAGTGTTCGGCATCCTGCGTCGCGCGATCGACAGCGGCAACGCGGAGTCGTTTCTCGAATGCCCACGCCAGCAAGATGCGTTTCGGAGATTGGTGCGATAGCTTGTAGGCGAGCCTCTCCGTGGCTCGCATTTCGCGTCGGAAAGCGTTCAATTGAAGTCCGGCGATTGCGGCGTGGTGAGCGTGCCACGTCATCGCGCCGATGAAACCAAACGGTCATTGGGACATGACCACGCGCACGAATGCGAGTCTTGGAAAGACTCGCCTACGTTGAAAGATCACTCGTGGACGAACCAAATCTCAAGCTCGACACCGGACTCGAATGGCAGGACTTCGCGGCGATCGCGTTTTACTTCGTGCTGACGTTTGGCATCGCGCTGTGGTTCGGTCGCAAGCAAAAGAATGTCGATGACTTCTTCGTCGGCGGCCGGCGGATGCCGTGGTTCGCAGTCGGGTTGAGCATTCTCGCGACGCTGTTCTCGACGCTGAGCTATCTCGGCATGCCGGGCGAGATGATCAAGAACGGCGTCGGTGTCTTCATGGGATATCTCGCGGTGCCGTTCAGCATGGCGGTGGTCACGCTGCTGTGGATTCCGTTCTTCATGCGACTGAAGCTGACCAGCGCCTACGAGTATCTCGAACTGCGATTCAACTATCCGGTCCGGCTGATCGGGGCATCGCTGTTCGTGCTGCTGCGGCTGGGCTGGATGAGCATGGTGATCTTCGCCGCGTCGATGGCGCTCGACCGCGTCAAAGGACCGGACATCGAATTTCTGCCGGGGCCGGATATCTATTGGTGGATCGGTTTGATCGGCATCATCGCGGCGATCTACACGGCGGTCGGCGGCATCCAAGCGATGATCTGGACCGACGTCTTGCAATGCCTGCTGCTGCTGGCCGGAGTGCTGTTGGCGATTGGCTACGTCGCCGCCGTGGATGGCACCGGCCCGATGGATTGGTGGAGGACTGCCTCGAACACGAGCGGTCGCAACAATCTGCCGCCGGTCTTCAGTTGGGACATCACCGTCCGCGTCACGATTGTCTTTGCGCTGATCAACAATTTCTTCTGGACGGTCTGCACTCACGGCTCGGATCAAGTCGTGCTGCAACGGTACTTCTCGGTGTCGTCGTTGAAGAATGCTCGGCGGAGCTACTTCATCAACTTCATCGTCGATCTCACGATGGCGACGCTGCTGTCGCTGTGCGGCTTGGCGTTGTTGGCGTTCTATTTGAAGCACGCCGATCTGACGCCCGACGGCCTGCCGGCGGTGAAAGCGGCGGACAAGTTGTTTCCGCACTTCTTGGGGAATCAACTCCCCGCCGGGTTCGCGGGATTGGTCATCTCGGCGTTCTTGTGCGACGCGATTCAAACGCTGGAGTCCGGCGTCAACGCGATCACGGCCGTCGCGGCCAACGATTTGGTGCCGCGCTTGCGTCGCGGCCGACCGCGCATCCTGAGCGACCTGATGTTCGCTCGATTGCTGAGCATTGCGATCACGGTCGTTGTCACGGCCAACGCTTATTTCGTCGCCAATCGGTACCGCACGATCCAAGAAACGCTGATCGGGATGATGCCGAAGTTCTTCAACTTGTTTGTCGGCCCGCTGGCGTCGCTGTTCATCATCGGCATGTTCCTGCCGCGCTGTACGGCTCGGTCAACGATCCCCGCCGTCGGTTGCTCGTTCGGATTGGCCGTCGTCTGGTGCTGGTGGACCGAAATCTTCGGCACCGAAACTCGCCCCACGTTTCTACTGGCGATCGCGGTTCCGTGCCTGACGAGCATTTCGATCGCCGCGTTCCTCAGCCTGTTCGTCGAACGCGGCGGCGACCATCCCGGTCGCAAATTCACCTGGAAAGAGATCATCCGCAACAATCCTGAATGACCGGCCGAACGCCGATGGCCGTGAGCCGAAAGCCGTTTTCCGTTTCCTTTGAAGAGTTGAGCCGCGAAATTGCATTTGGAAACGGATAACGGCCAACGGCTCTCGGCATACGGCCATCGGCCGAACGAACACAGTCACTGCGAGGTATTCCAACATGTCCAACAAAGAGGCCTACGACCGCGACGGCTTTGTCATCGTCCGCCAGTTGTTGTCCCCGGATGAATTCGCCGAACTGCGACGAGAACTTGACCGCTACATTCGCGAGGTTGTGCCGACGCTGCCCGATGCCGATGCGTTCTTTGATGACAAAGTGAAGCCAGAGACGCTCAAGCAGATGCAGCACATGCAGGGAGATGCGTTCTTTCGCGAGTACGTCCGGCAGCCGAAGTGGGTCGCGCTGGCCGAGTCGCTCGTTGGTGAAACAGTCGCGTGTGAGACTCCCGAATGGTTCAACAAACCGCCGGGGACGAACCACCTCACGCCGCCGCATCAAGACAACTATTACTTCTGCCTCACGCCGCCGAATGTCGTCACGATCTGGATGGCGCTCGACGACGTCGATGACGAGAACGGTTGCCTGCGTTACGTTCGCGGCTCGCACCTGCCGCCGATCCGGCCGCACAACCGCTCGAACGTGCTGGGTTTCTCGCAGGGGATTACCGACTACGGTGACGCCGATCGCGAGGCCGAGGTTCGCATTCATCTGGCTCCCGGCGACATCGTCGCTCATCACGGCAACACGATTCACCGAGCCGATGCGAACCGCTCGCCAATCCGTAACCGCCGAGCCTTCGCGATGGTCTTCAAAGGAGTCAGTTGCCAACGCGACGAGGTGGCGTTTTCTCGCTACATGTCCGCCGTCAAAGAGCAACATCAGCAAATGGGACTCAAAACATAACCTTGGAGTGCTCCGGCTCGACGGAGCCCTCCATTCAAGAAGAGTTGAGTTTCGATCACAGGAAAAGCGTCCGACAAACTGTTCGCGTTCAATTCGTGCGTCTCAGGGAATCGGAAACCGTTTTGGTTCTTGAATGGAGGGCTGCGTCGAGCCGCAGCACTCCAGGAGGAAATATGGACTGGCAACTGCTCGACCGTGATCGCGAGATTTGGGAGCGTGAACTGGCGACGTTCGTGCCGCCGCGCGTGTTCGACTCGCATCTGCATTTGTACGAACTAAGCCACTTCAACGGCTCAGCACCGGGACTGTGCGCGAAGGGGCCGAGCAACGTCGGTTGGAAAGAATTCCAAACGCGGATCGCCGAGATCATGCCCGACCGCGAAGTCAGCGGCTTGGCGTTCGGGTTTCCCACACCGACCGTGAACTTCGAGGCGGCGAACGATTTTCTCGCGAGAGAATCGAAGCATCCCGGTGCGCTCGGCCAGATGTTGATCCATCCGGCGATGGACCCGGAATTCATTCGTGAGGCGGTCCAGCGAAACGGCTTCGTCGGGCTCAAGCCCTACCACATTTACGCGACCGAGAAGCCGACATTCGACGCGCACATTCCCAGCTTCCTGCCCGAAGCGCACATGCAGATCGCTCATGAACTGGGCCTGTCGATCACGTTGCACATCGTCCGCTCTCAGGCGTTGGCCGACAGCTCGAATCAAGAGGTGTTGCGTCGATACGCAACAAAGTATCCCAACGCGCGAATGATCCTGGCTCACGCCGCGCGCGGCTTCAATCCGCATCACACGGTGGTCGGCATCGAGTCACTGCGCGGGCTGCGCAATATCTGGTTCGATTCATCCGCCGTCACCGACTGCGGAGCCTACGAAGCCATCATCAAAGTCATCGGGCACGACCGTCTGATGTACGGCTCGGACTTCCCGGTCTCGCACATTCGCGGGCGTTGCGTCGGGCTGGGTGACAATTTCTTGTGGCTCACGCCGGACAACACGAAACTCGATGCAGCCTACGCCGACGTCCAGTTCACGCTGGTCGGCATTGAGTCGCTGCGAACACTCAAGGTCGCCGCCCTCGGCTGCGGGCTGAGCGACGAGCAAGTTGAAGACGTGTTCTCCGGCAACGGTGCCGAGTTGTTCGGATTGAAGTGATCGTGATGAGGTGTGCCATGAAACGAATCCACCTTGTTTGGCTGAGCGCCTTGGTGTTGCTCGCAGGCTCGGCTCGCGGCGAAGACTGGCCGCAATTCCGTGGCATCAACGCGAGCGGGGTTTCAACGTCGAACAAAAAACTGCCGACGGAATTCTCGCTCGACAAGAATCTGAAGTGGTCTGTGAAACTCGGCGACGGCATCGGATGTCCGATCGTGGCCGGCGGGAAAGTGTTCGCGACCGCGATGACCGATGAGAAAACGTTTTCGGTCTTCGCGTTCGACGCTGCGACTGGAAAAAAACTCTGGCAGAAGGATTACGAGACCGGCAAGTTGCCACGGATCACGCCGCCGAACAGTCATGCGTCGAGCACCCCGGCGACTGACGGCCAACGAGTCTACGCGTACTTCAGCACGCTCGGCTTGTTGTCGCTCGATGCGACGACTGGTGAGGAACAGTGGAAACGATCGCTGCCGTCACCGAACTACTTGATGGACTGGGGAGCCGCTTCTTCGCCGATCGTGCATGACGGCACGGTCTACTTCAACCAGGACGACGACCTCTCGCCGACGTTGTTCGCGATCAACGCCAAGTCGGGTGCGATCAAATGGACCACCGAGCGACCCGATATGCTGGCCGGCTACGCGGTGCCGGTCATCTGCGAAGCGAATGGCCAAACGGATGTCGTTATCTCTGGCACCGGATTCCTGAAAGGCTACGACCCCGCGACCGGAACCGAACGCTGGAGCAGCAACTCGACGCTGCGAACGATGATGACCTCGCCGGTCGTTCGCGACGGCATCATCTATCTCTCTTGCCAGAGTTATGGCGACGAGAAGCGGACGCTCAAGTTCGCACTGCTCGAATGGCTCGATACGAACCAAGACGGCAAGCTGGCCAAGGCCGAGATCCCCAAGGAGTTCTGGTCGCGCTTCGATGCGTCCGACAAAAACTCGGATGGAGTGATCGCCGACGAGGAACTCGACACGGCGTTTCAATCTGCCAAGAACCAAGCCGGCGGCGGCACCACGATCCAAGCCGTGCGCGGCGGCGGCAGCGGTGACGTCACCAAGTCGCACGTCCTGTGGAACGTCCACAACAAGGCACCGTCGAACCTCGTCTCACCGGTCGTCGTCGGTGAGCAACTCTTCATCGTCAAGAAAGGTGGACTTTCAAGCTCCTTCGACGCGGTGTCCGGCAAGACGCATTGGGAACTCAGCCGCATCCGCAACATCGGCGACTACTATGCTTCGCCCGTCGCCGGAGACGGCAAGATTTACGTCGCGGGTGAGAACGGTTTCATCGTCGTGCTCCAACAAGGTCCAAAGCTGAACATCCTCGCGACCAACGACGTCGGTGAATCGTGCATCGCGACACCGGCCATCGCCGACGGCCGTCTCTTCATTCGCGGCCGTGAGTCACTCTTTTGCTTTGGTGAGGACCATCCATGAAACAACCACACGACCACATCGCCACCACGTCGTCGTTTCGTGACAGGAGTCATCCCCTTCGCGACCTTGGCGTCCTTCTGTTCAAAATCATTTTTCAAATCGAGTTTGGAACAGAAGGACGCAAAGATCGCGAAGTTCCGAGTCAACGGCGATGGCTGCTGATCCCACTGTTGGGGTTGTTATTCGCGGTCATCTTGTGTTCCCCAGTCTTCGCCGGCCCGCGTATCGACATCGTGATTGGTGAGAAAGCTCCCGCGCTGGAACGGCTCGCAGCGGACGAACTCGCCGGTCAACTCAAACGAGTCTACGACGCCGACGTGAAGATCGACTCGAAGCCGCCGGCTGATTCGCCACACGTCATCTTCGTCGGCAGTCCCGACACGAACGCCAGCATGAAACCGTTCGCCGCCACCTGGCCCAGCGGCGACAAGAAGCTGACCGACCAAGGCCACTTACTGAAGAGTGTCACGTTTCACGATCGCCCCGCGTTACTCATCGGCGGCGGCAGCCCGGTCGCGACCTTTTGGGCTGTTGCGGAATACGGACATCGGCTGGGCATTCGGTCGATGTTGTTTGGCGATCTTGATCCGGTCAGTCCGCCGCCATTCACGCTCAACGACATCGCTGTTGTGATGGAACCGAATCAGCGCGAGCGCGGCTGGGAATTTGCGCTCCACGATCCGATGGAGGCCGGAGCCTTTTCACGCGACGATTTTCGAAAAGCACTCCGGCAACTGGCCAAACTGAAATTCAATCGAGTCAGCATCGAAATCGACGTCGGTGGTCCGTTTGTGCATTTCGAGGTTCTAACCGTGAAACGAAAGTCGGCCGCGTTATGGAATGGTGCAACGTATCCGGTTGCAGGTGACACGGCTGGCCGAAAAGTTTTTGGCGGTGCCAAGTTTTTTGAGCATCAAGCGTTCGCGGGCGCGACGACCTATGAGCAACAAATCGCGGCGGGAACAAAACTCCTCAACGGTTTTATTGACGATGCTCATGACGTCGGTCAGGTTGCCAATTTTGTCCTGTACGTCACTGGATTCCCGATCGACTTTGAAGCCTTCTCGCCGCAAAAGGTAGATCACGATGTGAATGGTACTAGCTTTCTCATGTCCACCAATGAATTTGGCCCGTTTCGAGCGGGCTCGGCCTTGGCAATCGCGCAGGCTAGCGCCTATGTCACGACGTATCCGAAACTCGATCAGATGACCATCGATTTGAGTTTTACGGTTGAATCCGAGGCGTGTCAGGTCAAAGTCTTTTCTCCTGAGTCCGCCTTCTGGAAGCGACGCGACGGGACGGTCTGCGAGCCGCGTCTGAAGGTTTATCGCAGAGATGATTTCATTCGCATTTCCTCGCGCTATCCTGTCAACGGAGGTAAGCTCGCGGAAGCGGAGGGAGCGGCGGTGCTTCTCGCGTGGAAAACCGCTGATGCCGTGCCGTATGGATTTTCGCGGCTGGTCAAGGAGTTTCGCGACAGTCGAGCGGTTGCCCGTGATGGGTTCCATGTGAGGTCCGCAAACCTCTGCGACCCCGATCTGCCGGCCTATTGGCTGAGCCGAGTGAGTTTCGATGACGCCATCACGTTCGAGGAAGCCTGCCGCGATGTGGTCGATTCGGCCTGTGGAGAAGGGGTTGCCGACCGATTTCTCGCAGCGATCAATTTCATCGAAAAGGCCGGCGAAAAGTACGAGCAGCACAAACTGAATCCAGTTCTTCGGTTTGGATTTGTGGAATCCCGTGTGCCACATATCCACGGAGAACTATGGAGCATGATGAGCGCCGACTATGCCAACGCGATGAACGAGATGTATCGCGCGAACACTCGAGCCCGCGAGGGAGGCCGAGCCCTCACGCTCTATTGGGCTCGGAAGTGTGAGTTCGCGATGGAGTCCATGAACTGTCTGGACGCCTTTTGGAAATCGGGCCTCGCAGCGGAAAAGAAGGACTCCACCACGGAGATCGCAGAATTGGAGAAGGCGATTGAGTCGCTCAACAACGGGCTGAATGCGATGGCGGCGGTGGCTCGCAGCAACAGCGATCGCGGGTTGATCGCGGAGCTCAATGAGTACGGCTATCGTCCGCTCAAGAAGAAGCTGGCGGAGGCGGAAGAGGCGAAGTGAACTGCGTTTCCTACTCTTACTCTTACTCCTACTCATACTCGGATTCAGTCCGATCGAGTAAGAGTAAGAGTAAGAGTAAGAGTAGGAGTAGGAGAAAAGATGACTCGTCGATTTGGTGGGATGTGGCCGGCGCTTGTGACGCCGTTTGGGGCGGATGGCAAGGTGGCGCTCGATGTTGTCGAGCGGCTTGTCGATCTGTTTGCGAAACAAGGTCTGGATGGGCTGTACGTCACCGGCTCGACGGGGCAGTGGCCGTTGCTGACCGTTGAAGAGCGGCAAGCAGTTGTCGAACGAGCCGTGAAGGCGAGCGCGGGACGTATCCCGATCATGGCCCATGTCGGAACGGTCGCGACGGACGATGCGGTGACGCTCGCGAAGCACGCGGCGAAGGTCGGGGCTGATGCGGTCTCGACGGTGGCTCCGATTTATTATCCGCACTCGGCCGACGTCGTCTTCGAGCATTACCGTCGCATCGGGGCCGCGTCGGACTTGCCGTTGTTCGTGTATCACATCGAACTGGCTCAGAAGCTGTCCGTCGGGGCGAAGGAATACACCGACCGAATCCTGTCGCTGCCGAACATCGCCGGCATGAAGATCACGAGCGGCGATTTGTATTTGTTCGGTTTGATTCACTCGCACGCGGGGGATCGATTACAGCTCTTCAGCGGTGCCGACGAGGTGATGTGTCAGGCGGTGCTATCCGGTTCGATCGGGGCGATCGGGACTTTTTACAACGTCTACGGCCCAGCCTGTCGTCGTGCTCGCGAGGCAATGGTCGCGGGGCACGTCGATCAGGTACGGTCCTTCATGCTCAAGTTCCAGCAGGTGATCGCGAGCGTGATCGCATCCGGCTCGATCTGGTCGTTCTTCCGAGCAGCCATGCAACTCAAATACGACATCGACATCGGGATGCCTCGCGCTCCGCTGGGGGTGATGGACAAGCCGTGGAACGAAGCCGATGTCGCGCAGTTGGTGGCGATGGTGGATGAGGTTTAGGAGGATGGGCACTCTTGCCCGTCCCGTGTCCCATTGAACGAAAGGGACGGGCAGGAGTGCCCATCCTCCGGAGCAAACATGTCTGAACCTCTCGTTTATCTCAACGGTCAAATGGTGCCGGCTTCGCAGGCGAGTTTGAAAATCTACGACGCGGGCGTCGTGCTCGGTGCGACGGTCACCGAGATGACTCGGACGTTTCGGCATCAGCCGTTTCGATTGGAGGATCACGTCGCTCGGCTGTTTCGTTCACTGAAGTACGTGCGGCTCGATATCGGGATGAGTCAGGAGCAACTCATCGCGAAGTCACGCGAGCTGTTGGCAAACAACACGAAGCTGATCGACGCGGACGACGAACTCGGCCTGATTCATTTCGTGACGGCGGGGGAATACGGCTCGTATGTGGCAGTGCCCGGAACGCCGGTGCGGAGCGGGCCGACCCTCTGCATGCACACGTTTCCGATGCCGTTCGCTCTCTGGGCCGAGCGGATCAAGAGCGGCGCTCACGTCGTCACGCCGAGCATTCGACACGTGCCGCCGCAGTGTTACGACCCAAAGATGAAATATCGCAGCCGCATGCACTACTTCCTGGCGGATCAAGAAGCTCGGTTGGCCGATCCGCAGGCGCTCGCGCTGTTGTTGGATCTTGATGGCAACGTGACCGAAACCAGCGGCGCGAATTTTTTGATCGTTGAACGGGGCACAATCGTCTCGCCGACATTGCGAAACACGCTGCCGGGCATCAGTCGCGCGGTCGTGATCGAGTTGTCCGAGAAGCTCGGCATTCCGTTCATCGAGCGCGACATCCAAGTCCATTCGGTGATGAACGCCGACGAAGCGTTTCTTTCCAGCACGCCGTATGGCTTGTGTCCGGTCACGAAGATCAACGGCGTGGCGATCGGCGACGGTAAGCCGGGGGCGGTTTATGGCCGGCTGATGTCGGCGTGGAATGAACTTGTCGGAATTGATGTCGTTGCACAATTCCGAGCACGGCTTTCCGAAGCATGAACTGGTCAGAGGAATCTGGTCAGAGGAATGAAGGCATGCGAACCCGCTGGGTTGCTTGAGAATGTCATTCCCCTGACCAGATTCCTCTGACCACTACTCTTGCTAGATCACCGGACTCCGCAGCGTGCCGATCTGCGCGATCGACGCCTCCATCACGTCGCCCGCTTTCAAGAATTTGCCTTTGGCGTGGCCGACTCCGGACGTTGTTCCCGTCGAGATGATGTCTCCCGGCACGAGCGTCACGAACGACGAGATGAACTCGATGATCGCGGCGACGGGGAAGACCATCTCGGCGGTTGAGCCGTCTTGCTCGACGTTGCCGTTGACCTTCAGCGTCATGTGCAGCGTTTGCGGATCGGGGAGTTCATCGGCGGGAAGGACGCACGGACCCATCGGACAGAAGGTGTCGTGCCATTTACCGTGCAGCCAATCGAAGAAGCCATCTTTCTCACGCTGAGTGCGGCCGGGGTTCGGTCGGAATTTGCGGTCGGAGATGTCGTTCACGACGGTGTAGCCGGCGACGTAGTTGAGCGCGTCGGCCTCTTTCACGTTCTTCGCGGTGCGGCCGATGATGACGCCGAGTTCCAATTCCCAGTCGATGTGATTGGGCGAGACTTCCGGGATGCGGACGGGATCGCCGGGATGATTGAGCGTCGTGAGCGGTGGCTTCATGAAGACGTACGGAAACGTCTGCGCCCGCTCGGTCGCCTTGCCGCCTCCTTCTTCGATGTGCTTCGAATAATTGCCGGCCAGCAGCAGCAGCTTCGAGGGATTCGGCACCGGAACCAGCAACTTCAGCGATTCAACCGGAACACGGAGCACGGCCAATTCTCCGGCCGATAACTGAGCGAGTCGTTGTTGAATCTCTCGGACTTGCTGGCGCTGGTTACCTCCGGGCAATGCAGAGGGGAGGCTATCCGTTGTTGGAACTGCGACACCGATTTTCGCAGCGGCTGCCGCCAGCGGAATGACCGTTGTGTCGTCGAAGAAGCCGATCTGTTGTTTCTGTTGAAGCTCGAATCGACAGAGTCGCATGGGTGAGTCCTCAGGTAGACAATATGGAAGGACCAGTCGCTCACGGCAGCGTGGGTTGTGTTGAGCGGAGCGTTTTGGGAGTTCCGCCTGACACAGAGCCACAAACGGGAGGA
>JAYVQJ010001225.1:0-3291 GCA_043777235.1 Planctomycetia bacterium | reverse complement strand
AGTCCCTTGGGCATGTCCGCAAGCGACAGCAGCGCGGCCAGCCGCACTTGTGGGTCTTTGTCTTTGAGCAGCCGCGCCGCCTGACCGCTGGCCGAGCTGGGCAGGACCATCACCGCGTTGCGGCGAACTCCCGCCGACGGATGTTCGAGCGTGCTCGCCATGATCTTGTTGTAGTCGGGATTCTTGCCGTTGGTTGCCCCCCGTCCGTGCAACGTCCACAAAGCGTGAACAACTTCGCCGTTCTGATTGATCTCGTCGGTCGCGTGGTCTTGAATCGTCGCGATCAACTGCTGCACGACGTCGGCGTTCCGGTTCTCGACCATCAGCCGCAGAGCGTGCTTTCGCCAGAGCATGTTGCCCGTCTTCAACGCGTCGAGCTGTCCCTCGACCGTAGACAGATCGGGATTCGGCGGAATCGGAGCGGGTTCGGAGTCCGTCCCCTTCCAGACGACGCGATAAATCCGGCCGTGCTTCTTGTCGCGCAGATCAATCTCGTAAGCGTTCCCCTTGCCGGTCTTGTAGCCCGCCGGCGTCGGGTTGTGTTGCACGATGATGTTGTACCAGTCGATCACCCAGAGTTGTCCGTCGGGACCGACCTCGGCCATGATCGGAGCGGACCACTCGTCATCGCTGGCCAGAATGTTCCACGGATTATTCGAGCGGAAGCCGGCTCCATCAGGTCGCAGCACGAACGTCGAGACCAGCTTGCCAGTCGGCTCGCACACGAACGCCGTGCGGTTCCAATACTCCTTCGGCCACGATCGCGCGGTGTAGAGCGCATGGCCGCACGCCGCCGTGAAGCCGCCGTGTTGATCGACCTGTCGCACCTTGTCGCTGAACGGTTCGATCTTGTTGGCATCCGCGATGCCATTTAGCACGCTCGCCGACCAGCCGCGCACCTTTTCGTAAAAGCGATTCGGAATCGGCAGGAACTCACTCGGATTTCCGTTCGCGGTCGAGCCGAAGATCAAACCTTCCTCGCTGAGGCCGATGCCCCAAGTGTTGTTGTTCGTCGAACGCAGGAATTCGACCTCGGTGACGCGGACGTCGCCGTCGTGTTTAACCCCAACGCCATCGGCGTGGGCGGCTCCAGACGTTGTCGCGTTCGCGCGCACGCCGCTGGCGTTGCGGTTAAACGAGGTATCACCCTCAACTTTGAATCGGAAGAACCCCATGCGAAACGATTCGCCGGTTTTCTTGCCGTCATCGAACACGGGCTTCGAGTTGTTGTAGCCCTGCATCCCGTAATACCAGTTGTCGATCCCGTATTGAAAATTACTCACCCCGCCATGCGTGTCGCCGAGTGCCCAGCCACTGATGAGCACCTTGCGGATGTCGGCCTTGCCATCGCCGTCGGTGTCTTTGAGATACACGGTCTGTGGACCGTCCTGCACGATCGCTCCACCGCGATAGAAAACGATCGCGGTCGGGATGCTCAGCCCCTCGGCGAAGATCGTGAACTTGTCCGCCTTGCCATCGCCGTTCGTGTCCTCGCAGATGCGGATGCGGTCGCGGCCCTTCGTCGGCTCTTGCAGTTCGTTCGGATAGTCGAGCGTTTCGCAAAGCCACAATCGGCCCCGCTCATCCCAGTTCATCGACAGCGGCTTTCCGATCTCCGGATCGGCGGCGTACAGCTCAACCGCGAACCCAACCGGCGTGATGAAGTGCTTGATCGACTCTTCCGCCGGCAGCGGCTTTTGTAATTTCTTGACCGGCTCAGCGATCACCCCCCACTGCTTGCTCGGCGGATAAAACGGAATCACCGAATCAACGTACTCAAACGGCTTCACGTCTTTTCTCGGAGCCGTCATCTCCGGCCGATCCGCAAAGCTCGGAACCTTGCCGACATCATCACCGCACGCCCACCGAATCCCACGTTCAACGAGATTCTGAAATCCCGGATTGCCCCACGTCCGCTCGTCATGTCCCCAAGCGGTGTAGAAGACTCGGCCCTTGCCATGAGTCCGCACCCAAGTCCAAGGCTCTTGGCCATCACCTTCCGTGCGAGTCTCCAGCACGACGCGATCTTTCTCGTTGTGCTTCGTGTGGACGTAGGTCTCATCAAAACTCTCGAACCCGCGATAGCCCTTCATCAGCGGATGCGACTTCGCCGCCTCGGTCGTCGCGACTCGAAACGTCCCGGTCCCGTGCCGCTGAAACTGAGCGCCCATCAAGGCGACAACGTCATCGTTGTTCCGAAAACAGTAGCTCGCACAGTGCAACGGGACGAATGCTTTGCCGCTCGCGACGTAATCCAGCAACGCCTTGGCCTGCGCGTCCTCGATCTGGTCGATGTTCGCAAACAGCACCAGCCCATCGAACTTCGCGAGCTTCTCGGCATTCAGATCGCCGACGACATCCGTGTATTCCAGCTCAATCCCGCGAGCCTTCATCACCGGCTGCAACTGCCCGAACCGAGCACGCGGCTGATGATGCCCGTTGTCGCCGAGATACAGCAACTTGAGCGGCTTCGAGTCGGCCGCTCGCAGCGGATTAACCGAGGCAATGGAGAAGAAAAGACTCAATACGCACAGGAAACGGGAAAGGGATCGCATCTCAGGACTCCTGGGTTCTCAGGCCGGCAGCACTCTCTTTGACCGGCGCAAGGCATAGTTTCTTGAAAAATGATAACCGCGATGACGACATTTCAAGGAAGATTCGGTCCCTGCCGCCTTAGGGACGAAACTTAAATGGTCGCTCCAACTCTGGGATGCCTTCCGGCGCGATCGTGATTCGGATGGCTCGCGCCACGCCCGGCAGTCGCTCGATGAATCCCAATTGCCCCAACCGCTTGAGCATCGAGTTGACCGACGGCGGAGTCACCCCGAAGTATCGTTGCAATTCGGCATGAGTCGGCGCGATCCCGTTGTAGCTGTGTTCCATGAACACCTTGATGAAGGCCAAAAACTGTCCCTGCTGCCGAGTCGGCGCGGAAGAAGGCTGGCGTCGCGGTGTCTCCGTGGCGACAGGCTGGGGATCGAGCAGCACCAAAGCGGCTTCCAGTTCTTCCACGGCAGCCATCATGGCCACATCGACTTCGATCGAAGTTGCCTCTGCGAACCACTCCTCGTTACGCACGTCGATCAGTTCTTTCAGGGCGCGACGAATACACGCGATGGCCTCCGGAAGATTCGGTTCTATGTTTTGTTGGGACATGATGAGTCGTGTCTCGTTACGTTCCTATTTTGTTTCGCGGGCGCTTGATCGCAGGCCCCTTCTGGATGCGATCCGTCACCAGGCAATAGTCCCAACCTTGTGCGTCCAGGAAGTCGCGGAGTTCGATCAGCGCGT
>JAYVQJ010001224.1:0-3293 GCA_043777235.1 Planctomycetia bacterium | reverse complement strand
GGCTGATTTGCCACAATGATCAACACGAATGGCAGAGAGCCCAAAAAAGCGGAGCCGGCATTTGCACGGCTCCGCTCATTCAGTGAATTGATCGACGGATTGCGAAACGGTCACGCACCGCTCTTGCGGCGCGGAGTGACGGTGAATTCGTCGAATCGGAACTCTGATTTCCCCGGGTCGGCAATGTTCTGGAAGAGCTGCGCGACGACGCGGTGGAAGTGTGTCTGGCGAATCGAATAGAAGTTGTGCTTGCCGTCTCGACGGCAGCCGATCAACCCAGCTTCCCGCAACAAGGCGAGGTGATGACTCACCGCCGGTTGGCTTTGTTGCAGACGCTCACACAACGCCGAGACATGCAGTTCGTCTTCGCGATACAAATACATCAGCACTCGCAATCGAGTCTCGTCGGAGAGCAGTTTGAACATTTTGACCAAGTCACGTTGAAGTTGGTCGGGAAGCTGATTGGTCTCCGCGATCGTTTTTTTCTGGCGGACGGGAGGATCCATAAGTTCGAGCATTTTTTCCTCGGACAGTTCTGAAAGGGGACTCGACGAGACAGCCGGCGCGGCTGTCTCGCAAGAAGTATGGAGTTGTGAATGGTCAGCCTGTGGGCCGACGCGGCTCGCGTCGGCTGCATTGGTGGTTTCACGAGAAGAATCGGATTGTGAATGGTCAGCCAAGTGGCGTTCCTAAAAACCGAGCAAGTGGCGTCCTTCGATCTGCCAATCGTCCCATCAGACGAATCGCAAACAAAACGACGAACGACGCAGCGAGGCCACGTCATCTCGGGTGAATAGATTGTGTCTTCAAGGAAAATCGTTGCAGAGTGGAAACCGGGAGTACGATGATTGGGCTCGAATTGAGAGCCGAGAACTGGCGGAATCGCCACGGAAGATGAGACAGGCCGATTAAAATTGTCACCAACGACTATGCGGGCGGGATTATTCCGGCACACTGAAGCGCCGTCAACGATGAGTCTTCTCTTAAAACCGTGAGGTTTCCGTGAGTGTTGTCGAGTTCAGCAACTTGTCCGGCTTGCGAGCGGTCGTCACCGGATCGACCTCCGGGATCGGACGGGCGATCATTTCCGAGTTCGCTCGCGCGGGAGCGGATGTCGTCGTTCATGGTGTTCGAAGTTCAGCGACGGCCGAGACTCTGGCAATCGAACTGCGGTCACTTGGTCGGCGAGCATCGGTCGTCTTGGCGAATGTCAGCGACGAAGGATCGCTAGCGGCGCTCGTGGACCGTTGTTGGAACGAACTGGGCGGCATCGACATTTGGGTCAACAACGCGGGGACGGACTTGCTCACCGGCGATGCCGCCAAGCTGAGCTTCGGCGAGAAACTTCAGCGGTTGTACGAAGTCGATGTTCGCAGCACGTTGTTGCTTAGCCGTGAGGTCGGGCACCGAATGGTCGCTGCTGGCGGTGGCACGATTCTCAACATCGGTTGGGATCAAGCGGAGCGCGGCATGGAAGGGGACAGCGGCGAACTTTTCTCGGCCGCGAAGAGTGCGATCATGGGATTCACACGCTCGTTGTCACTGAGCCTCTCGCCGACGGTTCGAGTCAATTGCATCGCGCCGGGCTGGATTCGGACGAAGTGGGGCGAGGGAGCCAGCGATGTCTGGCAAGAACGTGTCTTGCGAGAGACTCCGCTCAAGCGTTGGGGGACTCCCGAAGACGTGGCGGCGGTCGCGCGGTTTCTGGTCAGTCGCGAAGCAAGTTACATCACGGGGCAGATCATCAACGTCAACGGTGGCGCGGAGCGGTGATCTCATGCCAGCGGAACGTATCTTGTTCGTGACGGGGCGACTGGCCGAAGCCTCATTGCGCGAGTTGCTGGCCACGCTCGCGCCGAAGGTGGGATTCGAATACGACGTCGCGGTGCTCGGCATCAGCGTGGCGGCGTTGATGTCGGTGGACTTTGTCGCTCGAAAGTTGGACGCTCCGCAAGCGGTCGATCGCGTGCTGTTGCCCGGTTGGTGCGGCGGCGAGTTGGAATCGCTCACGCAGAAATTTGGCACCCGCTTTGAACGAGGCCCGAAGGACATGTTTGACTTGCCGGAGTATTTCGGCGGCCGAGCGAAATCGCCGCCGGACCTTAGTCAGTACGACATCGAAATCTTGGCGGAGATCAATCACGCGCCGCGACTGAGCGATCGCGAGTTGCTTGCACAGGCTGAGAAGTATCGGCGCGACGGAGCGGACGTCATCGATCTCGGTTGCATTCCGGACGAACGCTGGCCGCGAGCCGGTGAAGCGACGCGAATGTTGCGTTCGGAAGGCTTTCGCGTGTCGATCGACAGCTTTGATCGCGGTGAGGTCGAGTCGGCCGTCGAAGCTGGCGCAGAGTTGGTGCTCAGTTGCAACAGCTCGAACGTGAATTGGCTGGTTGATTGCGGTGCCGAATTGGTCGTCATTCCCGATCAACCGCATGACGCGGATTCGTTGCGGCGGACGACCGAGCAATTGACGGCGGCGGGGCGAAGGTTTCGTGTCGATCCGATTCTCGAACCGATTGGCTTCGGCTTCGCGGTGTCGTTGGCTCGGTATTTCGAGACACGCCGCGAATGGCCTGACATTGAGATGATGATGGGGATTGGCAATCTCACCGAGCTTTCTGAGGTCGATAGTGCTGGGCTGAATTTCTTGTTGGCGGCGATCTGTCAGGAACTTGGCATTCGCAGCGTGCTGACGACCGAAGTGGTTGGATGGTGTGGCTCGGCGGTCAGAGAGTTTGACTTGGCTCGCCGAGTTGTGCGGCACGCGGTGACGAACCGCGCGCTGCCGAAGCATGTGGGTTCTCAGCTTGTCATGCTGCGTGACGTGAAGGTTCACGAGTTGGGCGAAGCCGGGCTGCGTCGGTTGGCCGAGCAGATTCGTGACGCGAACTTTCGGATCTTCGTTGAGCGGGGTGAACTGCATCTGCTCAATCGCGATGGTCATTGGCACGGGACCGATCCGTTTGAACTCTTTGACGACATCACGCGGACGGTGCCGATCGATTCGGCACACTCGTTTTATCTCGGCTACGAATTGGCAAAGGCGACGACGGCGCTGACGCTTGGCAAGCAGTACCGCCAGGACGAGGCGTTGCAGTGGGGATTCTTGACGGTCCCCGAAGTCGGCGCTCACGAGCGGCGTCGGAACTGAAACGGCTGCTTCACAAACTGCCGTTCGATTTGGGTCGTGGCTATAGTTCCGCCGTTTCGAATTCCTTGCGTGAGAATCCAGCGAGGTTCCGCCGCAGACTATTAGCCGGCACGCGCTAGCGCAATGGCACTTACTTTAC
>JAYVQJ010001223.1:0-3294 GCA_043777235.1 Planctomycetia bacterium | reverse complement strand
TCTGCATGCAGAGGTAGTCGTACATGAACGACCCGATGAAGACCGACGTCCGCGAGCCATCTAATTGATCGCGTCGCAGTCCGGCATCTTCCATCGCCTCGTGAGTGACTTCCAAAAGCATCCGCTGCTGCGGATCGATGCGTTGAGCCTCAGCCGGGAAGTAGCCGAAGAACTCGGCGTCAAACTGATCAACACCGTCGATGAAGCCACCTCGAGCGTTGCGAATGCTCCCGACCTTTTCCGGATTCGTGTCATGAAACCGAGCATGATTCCAACGATCTGCCGGCACATCACAGATGGCGTTGATTCCGCGCAGCAATGCCTCCCAATAGGCGGTCGGTGAATCGATCTTGCCGGGAAAGCGGCAGCCGATCCCGATGACAGCTAACGGTTCTCGCTGCGAGCGGCTGACCGAAGGAACTGAATTCGGCGAATCATGAGCTGGTCGCATCAGAGAATCCTGGCTGAGTAATTGTTGCGCGCGTCTTGAAGTGTCATTGATTGTGCGCTGAACAGTCGTTTGATGCAGAGGAATTGAGCAACGGATCGGAGATTTGAATTTGCGAGAGACCGCCAGAAGGCATGAATGGGAAAATCGACTCTGAGGATTTCACAGAGTCGGTCGTCTTCAACGACTTCACCGCCAGTTGATCCCGAGCCCGATCGCGTCCCGGCAATCTCTTCATCCACATCCCCAAACGCCTACAGAGTGCGATCTGCGGTGCGACTTGGCAAGTCGGTAGTGACTATCCGACGACGAAATGTTGCCATTTTTTGATCGCTACAGACTTACCAGCCTCCGGAACCCGGATCTCTCCCAGCGCCCTCAAAATCGGCTGTGTTTCGCGGACAATTGCAATCGGCATCAACCTGAAGCTCACCGGGCCGGGCTCAAGCAGCGATCACAATGCGAATCATTGCCTCGCGAAATGTAGGACAACAACATCCTACGCGGTGGCTCTTCCTCGATTCGCGGCCGGCCTCGGTGTCGTGCCGCGCGAGCCATCGTCCGCGATTGACTGGTTCGATGCGAACGGCCGGATTAGAAGTGATTGGCGGACGTCCGCCACGAACGAGTCCGTTTCGCAGTCTCAAGACCAGGGAGTGGAACCATGACGTTGATGAACTCTTCTCGCCCTCTTGCTCGGCGAGTGTTGGCCTTCACAGTCGCGTTCGTCGTTCTCTGCTCGTTCGTGATTTTGCGAATCGCGACGGCAGACGATTCCACCCAGCCGTTGCTCACCTTTGGCGAGAAGCCGGTGACGATCGTGTGTCTCGGCGACAGTGTCACCGGGGTTTACTACCACACCGGCGGCAAGCGGGCGTATCCGGAGATGCTGGAGATCGCGATCAAACTGGCGGTCCCAAAAGCCAACGTGACCGTGATCAATGCCGGCATCAGCGGACACACGACGCAGGACGGCTTGAATCGGCTCGATCAAGATGTGCTGGCTAAGAAACCGGATCTGGTCACCGTCAGCTTCGGACTGAACGACATGGTGCGCATTCCTGAAGAGCAATTTCGGAAGAACCTCGAAACGATCGTCGCTCGTTGCCGCGAGGCGAAGGCCGGGGTCGTGCTGTGTACTCCGAACGCGGTCCTCAACTCTGGCGGGCGGCCGACGGAAAAGCTTGAGCGATACTGCGAAGTCATCCGCGCGACGGCTCGCGATTTGAAGTTGTCGGTCTGCGATCAAAATCGAGCGGGCGATGCTCTGCGAACGAAAGATGCGTGGGGTTGGCGACTGACGCTCAGCGATGCGATTCATCCCAACATGGACGGCCACCGATTGATGGCCGAGGAACTCTGCCGCACGATCACCGGCAAATCAGTTTCGCTGAAGGATGTCGCGCCCCCCTCCCCTGCCCTCGCGAAGACGCTCGACTTGGTGAAGCAGTCAAAGCCGATCCGAGTCCTCGCGATGTCCCCGTTCGACAAGCTCATCGGCCCGGCATTGAAGCGGCAGCATCCGAACGCGATGGTCGAAGTCTCCACCTGGTTGACCGAAGGAAAATCGCTGGCCGATCTCGAACAGGCCGCAAAGCAAACCGTGCGAGCCATGAAGCCGGACCTCGTCGTCATCGCTGTCCCGCGCTCAGCGATGGCCGACTCGGACGAGCAGTTCGTCAATGCGTATTCGTGGGTCATGAACTGGTCGCTGAGCTTCGGCCTTCAAGAATGGGATTGCTTCGTCGTGCATCCGTCCGTCGCCGCGCCCGGCCCGGCAGCACCGCGAGATGACTTGGTGCGTCAGTTGGTGAAGGCTCAACACTTGAGCCTCGTCGATCGCACTGTGAGCGACGAATCCTCGGCGGAAGAAGTGCTTGCAAAATGGTTGGCACAGCAACGGTAAGTCTGACAGGCGAGAGAATTCTTCAATCGTAGGGTGTGGCAGTTCGACAAATGAGACTTCCCGGCCTGAGCCTCGCCAGCGGACGGCTCGCGCTTCAGAATGCTGCCGCATTTGGGATTCGTCATTCATGGGAGTCTGCTGTGTTTCATTCCTTTCGATTCGTTGGTGGTTTGTTTGGACTGCTCGCACTGAGCGTCGTCGCTCCGAGCATCGCCGCTGAGCCGGTTCCGTTCGACGTTCTCGGCGCTGAGTACGCTCGCGACATCAAACCGGTGCTGAAGCAGTTTTGCCTCGAATGCCACTCGACGGCCAAGCAGGACGGCGAACTCGACCTCGAACGCTTCGCGGCGTTGGCTGATGTGCGCAAGGGGACGCGCGTCTGGCAGAAGGTCGTCGAGATGCTCGATACCAACGAGATGCCGCCGAAGGAAGCGAAGCCGCAGCCGACCGCCGCACAGAAAAAACAACTGCGCGGCTGGGTCGAGCGGTATCTCAATGCCGAAGCCTACGCGAGCGCCGGCGATCCGGGACCGGTCGTGCTGCGACGGCTCAGCAATGCCGAGTACACCTACACGATTCGCGACCTGACCGGCGTTGATTCGCTCAATCCCGCGAAAGAATTCCCGGCGGACAATGCGGCGGGGGAAGGCTTCACGAATGCCGGCAACGCGATGGTCATGTCCCCTGCCCTGCTGACGAAGTATTTCGACGCGGGCAAAGAGATCGCTCAAAACGCGGTGCTGCTGCCGGAGGGTTTTCGATTCTCGCCGTCACAGAATCGCAGCGATTGGACCAACGACAGGCTCGCTCGGATTCGTGATTTGTATCACGAGTTCTCCGCTGAAACCGGCGGCACGAAAGTCAATCTGCAAGGGATCGTCTTCGACACCAACAGCGGCGGCCGGCTTGCGGTCGAAAAATATCTGGCAGCGACGCTCGC
>JAYVQJ010001222.1:0-3296 GCA_043777235.1 Planctomycetia bacterium | reverse complement strand
TTCCCGATTTCAGCAAACTCATCAGCCGGCACGCGCTCGCGTCCGGTTCGAGAGTCGATCGGCATTCGGAGCCGGACGCAAGTGCGTGCCGGCTGATTGTCCGAGGGACACGCAGCAACATCGGGAAGTGATTGCGGTCCCGTTCTTAAGGACGGTTGGAATTGTGCGTTGGGCAATGTGGGGCACGATCTGTATCGGATTGGCATTCGTGGGATGTCGCGAGAACGCATTGCCGCGCCGCGATGATCCGACTCTCACCGAATCAAACGGTTCTCAGAAGGTGGATGCTGCGGATGTTCGACAAACCCGAGAAGACCTGAGCGCCGTGCTCGCGAGGAGCGAGTCAGCAAGTATTGGCTCACGTCCACGATTCGAAGATGTTGCGGCGTCCGCAGGCTTGGAGTTCACGTTTCATACGGATGCCGTTCCCGGTCGTTATTTTCTGCCAGAGATCATGGGTGGTGGAGCGGCTTGGTTCGACTTTGATCGTGATGGCTGGCTGGATCTGTTTCTGGTCAACGGCGACGAGCTCACGGCTGAGCCTCAACGGCCCAAGAAGCACGCTGACACGCTGTATCGCAATCGAGATGGCCAGCACTTCGACGAGATCTCTCGCTCCGCCTTCGCAGGCACGATTGGCTACGGACAAGGCTGCGCGGTTGGCGATTTTGATGCCGATGGTTTTGAAGATCTGTACGTGAGCGGCTTTCAGACCAGCTCGTTGTTGCGCAATCTCGGCGACGGCACCTTCGAGGATGCAACCGCCGAATCGAGCACGCGGATCAAAGAATGGGGAGCGAGTTGCGTCTGGCTGGATATCAACGACGACCGGAATCTCGATCTGTACGTCGTGACCTACTTGGATGCCACATTGGAGAATCAACAGCATTGCAAGTTCAATGGTGTTTCCGGTTACTGCGGGCCAGGGCATTACGAAGCGGTCGTCGATCGACTCTTCTTAAATCTTGGCGATGGTCGATTTCGCGAGGTCGGCGAAGAAGTGGGTATCGCGATTCCGGACGGCAAAGGGCTGGGTATCGCAGTGCTCGATTTCGATCGGGATGGGCAGAACGAAATCTACGTTGCCAATGACATGACTCCGAATTTTTTATTTCAACGTCAGCCCGGCACTGGCAGCCGTGCGAGTCCTACCGACACCATTGGAGTGCTGCCGAAGTATCGCGACGTCGCGCCCGAATCGGGATGCGCTGTCAGCGATATGGGACAGAACGAGGCGAGCATGGGAGTCGCGTGCGCTGATTTCGATGGCAACGGTTATTACGACATCTTCTTGACGCACTTTTACGCTCAGAAGAACACGCTGTATCGCAACCTCGGCGGATTGCAGTTCGAAGATGACAGCCGGCGCTCTCGGATTGCCGCGACCAGCTTCGACATGCTCGGCTTCGGAACCGTCTCCGTGGATTACGATCGCGATGGCCGCGCGGATTTGATGATCGCGAATGGTCACGTCTTGGGGCCGGAGCACAAACCGTTCGAGATGCTGCCGCAACTTTTGCACAACGACGGACAAGCTCGATTCGATGACGTCGGAAACCAAGCCGGAGACTATTTCCGCAAGCCGTGCGTTGGCCGAGGTGCCGCGGGGGCAGATTATGACAACGATGGACATCTCGATTTGTTGGTAACTCACGTCGATCGTCCCGTGGCATTGCTTCGCAACAAGACTGAGACGCGAGCACACTTCATCGGCGTCGAATTGCGGCGAGCGGATCCGCTTCCTCCGCAGGGAACTCAAGTCATTGTTGAGGCGGGCAAGAAGCGAATTGCCAGCATGAGCGTCGGCGGCGGCAGCTATCTGTGTGCGAGCGATCCGCGACTGCTGATTGGTCTCGGAGATTGGAGCGATCCGGTGACTCTTGAAATCCGGTGGCTCTCCGGTGAAGTCGTTCGGCATGAGAACGTCCCCGTCGATCGTTATTGGCTAGCGTTCGAAGGACGCGAGCTATTGCCACCCTCGACGGGAGCTCCGACACCGTGAGAATCCGCGTTTGGACGTTTGTCGTGCTCGCGATTGTCGGCATCGGTGGCTACTTCGGTTATTCGTGGGTGTCGCGATACTCGGCGCGGCAAGCGATGCAGCGTGCCGAGTCGGCCGCTCGACGCCGCGATTGGACAACGACTCGAATCGAGCTGTCGAAATACCTGCACGTTTTTCCCACCGATGATGGCGCGCGGCTGCACTTGGCCGAAGCCTATTTCAAAGATTCGACCATGAATTCCGGCCGAGCCATCGCAGCGGCGATCGAACAGATGCGGTTCATTCCGCGCACGTCACCGCAATGGCCGGCCGCTTGTGTGCAAGAGGCGCGGATGAACTTGTTCGCGCAGATGCAGCCGCATCGAGCCGAATTGCTGTTGCGCGACATGCTGTCGGCGGAGCCTGACAACGTGGACGGCAATTATGTCCTCTGGAAACTTTTCGATCTGACGGGACGGTCGCATCTGGCCGAGCCGAACTTCCGCAAAGTGCTGGCGGCGACGCCGACGGCACAGCGTCCCTTTCGCTTGCGCGAGTGGTATCTGAGTCAGTTCTATCCGGCGACGGCGAATCCGGAACTCGATCAATTGATGGGATTTTATGACCCGTCGGAAAAGCGAAGCGCGGTCACGGAGCTGCGTCGCTTGGAAGCCTTTCGCGAGGGCGAACCAAAGTCCGCGATGAATCACGCCGCCGTAGCCAGATGGTATTCGCTCGAAGGTGACCCCAAGGCTTCATTGCGGCTGTTGCACGAGGCGCTCGATGCGACGGATGCTCCACTGCAAGACCCCTTCTTCGTCTCAACGCTGACTCAAGTGTTGTTCGACTTGGGAGAATTCGACAACGCGATGAAGTACTACCGTCTGTGGCCCGGCGAACGGTCGGGGTATGAATACATTCGCTTGGGTGCTCTCTTGGCGGACGAGGTCGAGCACGACTACGACCGAGCCATCGGCAGTTATCGACAGATCACTTCTGTCTGGCCCGGACAGGCCGATTGGCGAATTCAATATCGACTCGCCCGCTGCCTGATCAAACACGGCGATGAGCAGGCTGCGGAATCCGCGCGACAGAATGCCAAGAAAATCGAGTTGCTCATGGAAGAGGAAGTCCACACGCCGCTGCGCCGATTACTGGCAACTCCGGATCAGCTTGAAATCTGCCAGCGAATGACGCAATTCTACGACCAACTCGGATTGGACTTCGAAGTAAAACAGTGGCGCGAGCAAGCCGATCACGTTAAGTAATACGGATCGCACAAATTAGCCGCGCGGCGCTAGCCCCGGTTTTTGCG
>JAYVQJ010001221.1:0-3297 GCA_043777235.1 Planctomycetia bacterium | reverse complement strand
GGATGGCAGATATTAGCCGGGGGTCGGAGAGAAGCGCAGACCCCCGGAACACGGACCTCATGGAATGCATCCCAGCGGGATGCCAGAAAGTCGCGGTCAACTCCCAATCGTGTCTCGCATCCCTCCGGGATGCGAAATCTCTTTCACCAATACCGGTGGCCTGCGCTGCGCTCCGACCACCGGCTAATTGCTTCCATCCCTCCGGGATGAGGTGCAAATCGAACTTCGTAATCCATTCAATTCTTCAAGTGATTGCGTTGTCGCATTCAAACGTGTTGGCTACTTCTCAGAGAAATAATTCTTCACGGCGTTGCGGTGTCGCGGGCGGACGTTGCGGTTCCAGGCTTCGTTGCCCGACGCGGCCTCGTTCGGCCGAGCCGCGTTGCGCGGAGCCGATTCGGCCGGCTTGACCTCGGGAGTCGCCGCCGTGATCGACAGAATTTCGTTGCCCGGTTTGTCGAGATATCCCGGCGGCAGGATTGTCTCTTTGAACTTCGTCCCCTCCAAAGTCGATTTGTCGCCATATTCTAAATCCGGATGTCCGGGGCCTTCATCAATGCCGCCTTTGCCAGACTGATTGTGCAATTTCGCGTCCCGACCGGAACGCTTGCCGGTGCTCAGTCAGGTGCCCCCCGGCTTCTTGCATTCCTCGCAATCCGGGTCATTGCACTTTTCACACTTGTCTCGGAGTTCGGCCAGCTTCAGCGATTCTTTGTTGAGAAACTTCTGCAATTCCTCCGCGAGCGTTTCCCGTTCGGCCGCGTCTTTGGGCAGCTTGAACTCTCCGGCCTTGGCCATCGCGCCGAGTTTATTTTGCATCGCCGGAGACAACTTGCCGAGCGCTCCCCCCTTCGCCAACTCCTGCATCGCCTTCGCAACTTCCTTTTCCAACTGCTCCAACTGCTCGTCGGAGAGTTGCGTTTCGCCCGACTGATTCAGTTGATCGAGCGCCTTATTCAGCGCCGCCAGCGACTCTGCCGCTTGCGACATCAAATTCGATTGACGTTCGAGCTTCGCCTTCATCCGTTCTTGCAGCGCATCGACCGTTTCCCACTTCTCGTGAGTCAGCGGCCGTTCTTTGATTTCGTTGCTGAGCTTCTGCATTTCGTCTTTGAGTTGCTCGCTCTCTTTATCTTCTGGCTTGATGACCTCCGCCTCTTCCAACTGAGCCAAGAACTCTTCGAGTCGCTGCATCGTCTGCTGAGCAACCGCCCCTTCGACGACCGGCTCATGAATGTCGCGCAGCGGGACAAAGCAGGTCGCCACCGCAAAGACAATCGGCAAGATCAACACTCGCGTGAATCGCACGGGACGAAGCGTCGGCAACGCTCGTCGCCACAAGGATTCGAGCTGCGGCAAGCGAGCCTTCCAAGCGGGACCGGGCAGCTCGCTGAGTGTCATCAGCAATCCGCCGGCCGCGAGCTTTTGATCCAGCATCGCGACCGCATCCTGCCGGCTCAATCGCCGACGCCGCGATAACCACCAAGCGAGGCCTGTCGCGGGGACGCTCGCGGCGACCAGCCACAACACATGCGGCCATAGATTCGGCCAGCGCAACTTCACGGCTAACACGGCAACGCCGAAGACAAAACAGAATCCTGCCAGCCACTCGGCCGCGTCGCGCAAGAACTCACCGACGTTGATCCGACGCACGTACCGTTGCACCCAACGATCAAATTCCGGCATGAGAACCTCCGATCGAAATTAGGACGGCGAGATTCTATCCCACCGCTTCACCCGTGCGAGTGATTTTTCCGACGGTCGCTATGCTATCGCAACGTGGCCGATGCGTCTCGCGTAGGAGTTGCCTGTAACGGACGCGAGACGCATCTACCACAAACGAGGATTCCCCGATGCGAGAACGCACCGGCAAGAAAAAGACGCGGCTGGAAACGTGGTTGAAGTCCGCGACAACGCCGGTGTTTTTGGTCTCCGCTTCGCGACGGGTGCTGTTCTTCAACGTCGGTTGCGAGGAACTAACCGGCTGGACGGCAGACGAGATCGTCGGCGAAATGACCGAGTTCACTTCGGATGCCGACCCACGCACGATTCGTGAGCTGATCACCGCAATCTGCCCACCCCCCGATTGCCTCACCGGGAAGGAAGTGGACGTCCCCGTCTATGTGCCGAGCAAATCGGGATCGCCGACCGCGAAGCTCATCCGATTCGTTCCGATCCGCGAAGGGACGGATCGCGTGACAAGCGTGCTCGGCATCATCTCGCCGCTGCCGACGCCATCGCCGTCTCAACCGATGTCGCTCGCGCTGAAGTATCACGCCGAGCTATCCACCTTGCGCTGGACTCTGCGGCAACAGTTCGGATTGAAGACAGTGATCGCACGCAGTCCGGTGATGCGACGAGTGCTCGAACAAGTCCACATCGCGCGCGGCACGACAGTCCCGGTGCATTTCGTCGGGCCAAAAGGAACCGGCAAAGAACATCTCGCGCGAGCGATCCATCAAGAAGCGGAGTCGCAGTCAGGTTCGTTCGTGCCGCTCGACTGTCGGCAGTCGCCGATCTCGTTGTTGCAGACGATCAAAAGACTGTTGCATCCGGAATCCGAGGACGTACCGGTCGGAACATTGCGGCCACGCACATTGTTCCTGAGCGACGTCGAGCATCTTCCGCGCGATCTGCAAGAACGATTGCTGTCCGAGTACCGCTCGGATACCGCGAGCGTTCCGCGTCAGATGCCGCTGCCTCGCCTGATGTCGTCAAGCATGGAACGCCTGCAAGACGCTGTCGACGACGAGCGGTTGTTGTCCGATTTCTTCTTTCTACTGACGACGCTCACCATCGAAGTTCCGTCACTGAACGATCGTGGCGACGATCTGGTGCCGCTGGCTCAAGCGCTTCTCGAATTGCAAAATCGCGGTTCTGATCGTCAGATCGGCGGCTTCGCGGATGCCGTCTGGCCACAGCTTCGCGAATACGCTTGGCCCGGCAACCTCGATGAGTTGGCTCTCGTTGTGCAAGAGGCTCGCGAACGCTGCACCGCGCCGGTAATCGGCGTTGCCGATTTGCCGCTGCGATTTCGAGCGGGTCTTGAAGCGCAGTCGCTCGCACTTCCGCAACGTGCTTTGGACGAGCCACCCATTCCGCCACTCGAAGAACATCTGGCCGCGATTGAACGAGATCTCATTCGCCTTGCGCTGCGAAGGGCGAAGCGAAACAAAACGCTGGCCGCCAAGCTGCTCGGCATCCCCCGCCCGGTCCTCTACCGCCGCTTGGAAGCTCTAGAGATGAGTGACGACGATATTTGAAGGACTCGCCGCCATCGTAGGCGAGTCATTCCAT
>JAYVQJ010001220.1:0-13072 GCA_043777235.1 Planctomycetia bacterium | reverse complement strand
CAAGTTGCTGTAGCGGGACTCGCCAGAGTTCCGCCCCGAAGTCTGGCGACTTCGGCTACAGATAACCGCTACACGGCTGATGGAACCGCTCTAGTCGAGCGGTTGGCTCAATGCCTCGGAGAGAATTCGGTTGTGTGCGAACTCCCTGAAGTCGTTCGATCCAACGTGTTGACGGTTGCTCGGTAAAACGTCGTTGATTTCTGCGAACCGGATCAGGCCAGTTTTTTGATCGCACGTTTCGACACGGCGGGTTTGGCAGCGAGGGCCGAGACCGTTTTCTTCGGCTTGGCTCCGGTCTTTTTCGCAGTCGCGGCCTTTTTTGTCGCGTTCGTTTTGGCAACGGAGATCTTTGCCGCAACGGGACGTCTCGTTTTCGACTTCAAGGCGATCGCAAGCTCGATAATTCGTTTGTTTTTCGCCGACACAGTCGACACGGCTTTCGCGGTTGTTTTCGTTTTGGAGTTTGATGCCTTCGTCTTCGCGACCGCTTTCGCTTTGGGGATCGCTTTCGCCTTGGCCTTCGGTGAACGAGCGGCTGATTTCATCGGCGGCTGCTCGGCGGGCGCGTCCAATTCGATTCCGAAGATCGCTCCGAGGTCTTGGCCGGCGAGCGAGCTGTCCGCGGAGCCGGTCAGCTCCTTATCGAGGTTCCCTTCGGCAACGGCTTGCGTGACGAGTTCTTGATGATCGACGTCACGCAGCAGGAACAGCAACTCCGGTTGTTTGTCGAGCCTTGCTCCGATGCCGTACATCACGGCGGCGAGATGCTTGCAGCAGTCGGACCAGTCGGGACAACTGCACTTCATTTTGATCTCGCGCGGCGACGGGAAGAGTCCGTTCTTCTGTTGCGTCAGTCGCTGCATCACGCCATCGGAAAATCGACCGGCCAGCAGATCGAGCAGCGAATCAATCGTAGCCGAGCAATCTTGCTTGATCTGTCTCCAGATCGGCTTTGTGAGCGCGTCGATCTCGATTTTGATCTCGTAGGTCTCCGAGCCAGCGACGATCGCTTCGATGTTTCGCGGCTTGATGATCAGGTCCACGACCGAGCCGTTGCGAACGTAAGTCGCTCCGCGCGGTAGGCGATTCGAGTAATCGCTGTAGGCGGTCAGATTGTCGCACCACGCCTTGCCCCAAAAGGTCGTCGCGATTTTCTTACTGTCGAGTTTCACCGGCGACGGCTCACGGCCTTGCTTCTTCGCCACTTGAGCGGCGTGCTTCGCGGCGTTCGCCAACTTCTGACCAACCGAAACATATTCTCGAAATCCATCCCCGTCGCCATATCCGCCCCAACCCATGATCGACTCCGTTGTTCAAAAGATTCGGCCTTGCGCAGATCGGACACGCTTGTCGGTCGCTCGCATCCGTGACGCGGCGGATTGTGGGAGGTTCTTAAAACAATTCAAGAGGAGATCGGTTCGTGGCGGATGAGACATCGGGTGTGAAACGCGATTTGCGCCGTACACCCGCCCCCGGCCTTGCGCCGGGGGTTCAACGGCTTTTGCGCTACTGGTTCGATCGCGGCTAAGTAGCGCAAAAGCCGTTGAACCCCTGGGACAAGCCCAGGGGCGTCTGCAAACTGCGTCGTGCGCCCCGCTTCGCATCCGTCACCGATGCGAGACGCATCGGCCGCGACTCGCTAATTTGCCGCGATGACGAGCATTCGGATTTGTGTGACGCCTCACGGACGATTGTTGTGCGAAGCGGTCGCGGACGACGCTGCCGATGCCGTTGAGGCCGCCGTCACATTGAGTCCAGTTGCCGCCGACGCGATCCGTTCGGCGTTCGATCGGTCTTCGGCGGAGGGGCTGTTGCTCTTGGCTGGGCCGAGCGTGCGCGAAACGCTGCCGGCAGATTTCCTCTTTTGGCGCGAGTGGGCGCGGCGGTTCTTTCAAGCGGTCTGCCAGCTTGATGAAGAACGGCTGGCGGAATTTGCGAAGTCCAAATCACACGACACCGGCAAATCGAGCGTCCCGCCGCCGGATGAGCTCGCGCTGGCGGTGCTCGTCGCGGAAGCGCCGCCGATGCGCGGCTTGGAATACCTGACGCCCGACGTGCTCAAAGCGTTGTGGTTCGAGTTGTGCGAATTGGTGCGTGAACAAGGAGCGAAAGCCGATGGCGGTTTGGCCGCGTATCTACGGCAGGTGAATCCGTTCTGGCATCTGCTTGGCCGCGTCACGTTTCATCTGGCCGAGAACAAGCGGGACGAGTCGCGGCCGTTTGCGTTCCTGGCGACGTACTCACATCGGATGTCGGCGAAGGCGTCAGTGCAACACTTGCCGTTGGCTCAGGCGCTCAAGCAATACGCGGGTGAGCGGGATCAGACGAAGTTGGCGGAGTTGCTCGCGCCGGTGCGAGCGGCGGCGGATGGGAGCACGCTCGTCAAGGAATGGCTCACGTCGCGAGCGTTGTTTCAGCCGCAGGCACTGACGATCTCGCAGGCGTACCGCTTCCTGCGCGACGTGCCCGTGATGGAACAAAGCGGACTCGTCGTGCGAGTGCCGAACTGGTGGCAATCGCGTAAGCCGCCACGGCCGGCGGTGCAAGTGCGGATCGGCGATCAGCAGGCGAGCGCCGTCGGTGTCGATGGGCTGCTCGACTTCTCGGTCGACCTCGCCCTCGACGGCGAGACGCTGACCGAGGTGGAACGCCAACAACTGCTCGCGGCCACGGACGGCTTGCTGTTGCTGCGCGGCAAGTGGGTGGAAGTGAATCGCGAGCAACTCGATGAGGCGCTCTCACGTTGGAAGGAGTTGCAGAGCGAACACGCCGGGGGCATCGACTTCTTGAAAGGGATGCGGTTGCTGGCGGGAGCACAACTCGACAGCGATGAGGACTCGGCCGACGTCACCGCCGATTGGACGAGCGTCTCAGCGGGAGACTGGCTGCGCGAGACACTGGAGCAGCTCCGCGATCCGAGCGGCGTCATCGGCTGTTCGCCGGGAGATGGCTTGAACGCGACGCTGCGACCGTATCAAGCCGACGGCGTCCGCTGGTTATGGTTCATGATGCGACTGGGACTCGGCGCGTGCCTCGCCGACGACATGGGTCTTGGGAAAACGATTCAAGTCATCGACTTGTTGTTGCGGCTGCGTCAGCCACCCAACCAATCGTCGACTCGCGAGCCAATCAGCCGGAACGCGCTAGCGTCCGGTTCACGAAATCCAAAACCGGACGCTAGCGCGTTCCGGCTGATGCCCAATCAACATCATTGCACTCCAAGTTTGCTGATCGTCCCCGCGTCGCTGGTCGGGAATTGGAAGCAAGAACTGGCGAAGTTCGCGCCGCAATTGAAAGCGTTCTTCGCACATCGTTCGGAATGCGATGCCGATTCGCTCGGCCAAGTCGCGAAGAACCCCGCGAAAGAACTGGCGGAGTTTGATCTCGTCGTGACGACGTACACGCTCGCGCGGAAGGCGGAATGGGTCGCGAAGATGACGTGGAAGCTGATCGTGCTCGATGAAGCTCAAGCGATCAAGAACGCTTCGTCCACGCAAACCAAGTCCGTGAAGAAGCTCAACGGAGCGGGTCGCATCGTGCTGACCGGTACGCCGGTCGAGAATCATCTCGGCGACTTGTGGTCGTTGTTCGACTTCTGTTGTCCGGGTCTGCTCGGCTCGGCGAAGCAGTTCAAGGACTTCGTCAAGCGGCTCAACAAACAACAGGACGCGCACGCTTACGGCGCGCTGCGGCGGCTCGTGCAGCCGTACATTCTGCGGCGACTGAAGACCGATCAGAACATCGCCCCCGATCTCCCCGCCAAGACCGAGATGCGGGCCGAGTGCGGGCTCTCGAAGAAACAAGCCGCGCTGTATCAGCAGATCGTCGATGATCTCGCCGAGCAGTTGAAGCAGATGAAAGAGCGAGACAAATCCGACGGCATCCAACGCCGCGGTATCGTGCTGGCGACGATGATGCGACTGAAGCAAGTCTGCAATCATCCGTCGCAGTATCTGGCTGTGGCTGAGTTCTCGCCGGACGACAGCGGCAAGTTCGCGCGGCTGGCCACGATCTGCGAACCGATCGCCGAGCGACAAGAAAAGATGCTGGTCTTCACGCAGTTCCAATCGATCTGCGGGCCGCTTGCGGAATATCTCGGCAAAGTCTTTGGCCGGCCGGGGCTCGTGCTGCACGGCGGCGTTCCAGTCGGCAAGCGCAAGGAGTTGGTCCGCCGCTTCCAGGAAGAGGACGCCTTTCCGTTCTTCGTGATCTCGGTAAAAGCCGGCGGCACGGGATTGAACCTGACGGCCGCGTCGCACGTCGTCCACTTCGACCGCTGGTGGAACCCCGCCGTCGAAAACCAAGCCACCGACCGAGCCTTCCGCATCGGCCAGAAACGAAATGTCCTCGTCCACAAATTCGTCTGCCGCGGCACGCTCGAAGAACGGATCGACCAAATGATTCGCGACAAACAAGAACTTGCCGACGAAGTGCTCGGCCAAACCCGCGAAGGCGAAACGCTGCTCACCGAAATGTCCGACCGCGAACTGCTGAACTTCGTCGCCCTGGACATCACTCGTGCGGCTGACGAGTAGAGTCGCCGCGTGGAGACTTCACCTGATATTGAGTTACTCAAATTGAGCGGTTTTCAACGCAAAGACGCAAAGACGCAAAGCGGACAAGAAGAATTGCAACTTCTTCGTCCCATCCACTGACCAGAAATGTGTCTTCGAGAATCCACGCTCAAGCGGCGAATCAATGCTCCATTCCTTGCTTTTCTTTGCACCTTTGCGGCTTTGCGTTGAAAATACTCTGCCAAGAACCGCTCAGTTCGAGTGAGCTATTCGTCAGCCAGCAACTCTTTCAGCATTGGTTCGGTGCGAGTCAGAAATGCCTTGGTGATGAAGTAGTGGTCGGTCTCTTTCCAGGCGACGCGATTCAAGCCGTCAGAGTCGATCTGATAGATCCAAGCGTCGGGATAGGCCATGATGATTGGCGAGTGCGTGGCGATCAGGAACTGCGAGCCGGCTTGGACGAGCAGATGCAGTTGCGTCAGGAAACTCATTTGACGTTTGGGCGACAGCGCGGCTTCCGGTTCGTCGAGCAGATACAGGCCACGACCTCCGAAGCGATTCTGAAACAACGCGAAGAACGACTCGCCGTGCGATTGCTCGTGCAGGGACTTCCCGCCGTAGGCGGTGGTCAATTTCGCGTGTGTCCCCTCTTTGTCGAGATTCTCGATTTCGGTGGCGACGTTGTAGAAGGTCTCGGCCCGCAGGAAGTAACTGTCGCGCGGACGAATGGGCGAGCAATTCAGCGTTAGCTTTTCATGCAGCGGCGAATGCGACTGGCGCGTTGCGAAGTCAAAGTTCGCGCTGCCACCTTCGGCGTTGAGTCCCCAACCGACAGCGATCGCCTCCAACAACGTCGACTTGCCAGAACCATTTTCGCCGACAAGAAACGTCACCTGCGGATGGAGTTCCAACTTTGTCAGATGGCGCACGACATCCAGCTTGAAAGGGTACTCGTCAAACGACGGCACTCGATCACGCTCCAGAACAACATCGAGCAAATACGGCCCGGAATGACCCATTGGTCCGTTGACGTCGATGTTTCGCGCGGTGCGTCGAGGCATGGTGACTCCGGCAATCTTCCGCCCGCGCATCACGTCCCTGTGACAACGGGACGAATGACATCGACTGCAGCGGTTCTCTTGCGCTCTATGGGATTCTCTTCGTCGATGATGATCATGGTCCCTTCGTTTTCACAATGTTGGAAAAACTCAGCGACCTCCGCGAGAATCTCGGCACTCCAACGGCCACTCGAAATTACGAGTTCGACGCCATCCGGTTCAAGAACGATGGCAGATGAGAGCCGCAATGGAATTGGCTACGAGGTCATACTGTCAAATCTCATTGGGATCCGTCCGACTTATCGAAGGGATTTGGCAACGGATCGACTGCCTTCTGGAGCGAGTCGGTAAGAACATTGATCCCCTTTTCCTTTTCGAGCCGGATAATCGTGCCCGTAGCTTGGTCTGCGGTTTCGTCGGACGGTCGTTTTCCGTCGGTGCCCTGGTTGTAGGCTCGGAGGATTCGTTTCGCGACGAGATATTCGGGGATGTTGAGCAGCGTGCAGAAGCCAGTCATGTGTGAAAGGAAGTCCTCGCGGTCTTCTTTGACGGCTTCCTGCGCGGCCAATTCTGTTTGTCTTTCAGTGAACTCGTACCCGGGGTGATAATCTGCCGGAGCCTTGGGGCTCCACTTCGTCACACGCTCTAGAGCTTTCTCTAACAGTTTCGGCCTGTCCGTGATCGCTGGATTGATGACGCTTCCGATGGTTTGCGAAAGCGCCGCAAAGAGGACGAGTGGACTGTTACCGCCTTCGCCTGCCGGTGGAAAACACTTCGCATCAAAGCGTGCCCGCAACTGTGCGGCGTAAAACAGAAACGCGCTATCTTCCAGATGCTTGTCGGCGATCGCACTAAGAACCAGAAATCGCCGCCCTCGACGATGCTCTTGACTAAGTCGATAGTGCTCGCCAAATGCACGGCTTGCGGCGTGATAAAGAATGACGGTCGAAAACGCATCCGGCTTCTTCAACACGGTGGCAACCGCGTCGGCCACCACGGTTTTTACATCCTTCAACTCCTCGAGTTTGATACCGGGGTGTTCTGCCGCGAATTCCTTGATGGATTCAGGATCTTCGGAAGCCAGATTCTTGAACATCTCGGCATTCAGCTTTAAGTACAAACTGAATTCCTTGGGTGCCTGCGCGTATGTCGCTGAGCATGACAGCGCAAGGAGTCCGAAGACCCAGCAACGGATTCCATTCCGAATGAATTTCATTAGCGCAGCTCCTTGCTTGTAAGGAAATGAACTCGAAGGGCGGTCACCGTAGCGACGACCTCGCCGCGATTTCCGGCCTTGATCCGACGTTAAGCGAGCGGACGTTAGTTCTCGTTGCTCCGATAGAGCAACTGTTCTTATCCCGGACCTTGCGCAAAGCCCGACGACACAGACATCGTCATTCCGGCAACGGCTTGCCCTTCGTCTCCGGCGCGAACGGCAGCACGACGAGGCCGATCAAGAAGATCGCGCACATCGTCACGCCGGCGTAGCGGAATGGCAGCGCGGCTCCTTGAGCGGCGTAGCCGCCGTAGACGTGACGGATCAGCTTGCCCAGCGTGAAGGGGCCGAAGGCGGCGACAAAGCGGCCGACGTTGTAGCAGAACGATGTGCCCGTGCTGCGAAGCCGCGTCGGGAACAACTCAGGGAAATAGATTGCGTAGCCACCGAAGATCGACAGTTGGAAGAAGCCCATCAGCGGCACCATCCAAAAGATGTCGTTCACGCCGTCGAAACGGCCCATGTTCCAGAAGACGTTCATCGTTGTCAGCATCGCTCCCAGGAAACAAATCGCGAACGTCGGGCGACGGCCGATGTAATGGCTGACGTGGCTGAACATGTAGATGCCGAAGAACGCTCCCACGTTTTGCAGCATCAGCACGAGGCCTGAAAGAAACTTCAACACGTCTCCCTTCGCGGCTCCCTCGACGGGCTTGCCAGTGAAGAACGTGAAGAGGAATTCCTGCGGCTGACCGTGCAGGCCTTCCTTCTCGATCACGGGACCGAAGACTTCTCTCTGCAAGTCGGCGGTGAAGAAACCGATGCCCCACAGACCGATCACGCCGGCACTGGCCAGCAGCAGACCGATCAATGCTCGATAACGAAGTTGCGGATTGCCAAACAGCTCGCTGTACGAACCGAGTTGCTTCGCGACTCCGTCCGTCGTCGAGACCGACTGCCAGCGTTCCGGTTCTTTGAGGCGTCGCCGCACAAGCAACGACAGCAAGGCGGGAGCGGTTCCGATCAGGAACATCGTTTTCCAATCGGTGCCGATCATGCCGATCACGGCCGCCGTGATGTTGCCGATCGCTGAGAGAGCTTGCAGCAAACCCAGCGCGTGAGGCCGTGCTCGTGAAGGCATCACCTCCGCCACCAACGACACGCCGACGGCGAATTCGCCGCCGACACCAAGCCCGGTGAGAAACCTCCACAATGAGAAGTCCCAAAAACCTTGAGACAACGAACTCAATCCGGTGAAGATCGAATAGACGATGATCGTGGCCAGCATCGTCTTCACTCGGCCCCAGCGATCGCCGAGCACTCCGAAGATCAGGCCGCCGGTCGCCCAGCCGATCAAGAAGATCGACGTCGCGTAGCCGCCGAATTCTTTCTGGCGAATCCCCAGTTGTTCCGCCGTCTCACCCGGCAGAGCTTTGATCAAGTCCACCATCGCCAGCGGACGTCCCAGCGTGAAGAGCTGCTGATCCATCGTGTCGAATAGCCAACCCAGCGCCGCCACGACGAACACGAACCAGTGATAGCGAGTCAGCAATTTGTACCACGGCCCGGAGCCGGAATCGGCGTTCGGATCGGCTTTGAAGTCTTCAACACCGTGCATGGCGAAGTCGTTCCTTGGCTGGAGGCAAAGGGCAAAAGTCCGAGCAGTACAGCCGAAGCTCTCGGAAGCTGCAACCGAACGTCAGAAGTGGCTGATGCGTCTTGTGTCGATCAGATGCAAGGCACCGCCGCAGCGGCTGCATGGCTGGCCAATTTGTGAATCTGCGACATCTGTAGCCCGACCCCTTGTGGGTCGGAGGACTTCATTTGGAGTTTGGAGAGAGTTACGCAAGAAAAGCAAATCCTCCGACCCACAAGGGGTCGAGCTACAACTTGCCCAACACGATGAATTGGCCAGTCGTGGTAGCGGCTCTCCGATGCCTTGAGTCTGGTTGCCTCGCACCTATAATCCGCGCCGCTCGTTCGGCGGCGTGCCGGAGGGGTGTTGTCTCATCGGGAATTTCGCCTCACTGAAAGCGTTACGAACGTCATGTTCAACTGGTTTCGGAATGTCTGGTTCGCCGTCAGCACAGTCATCCAAGGGATGTGGGTCACGAGCTTGACCATGTTCAAGACCTACGGTCGGCGGACCTTCACGGAAGTGTACGAGTACCCCGAAGTCCCCGTGCCGGTCAAAGCTCGCTATCGAGGCTTTCATCGCTTCGATCTGACGACCTGCATTGGCTGCGAGAAGTGCGCCGTCGCCTGTCCGGTGGATTGCATCTACATCGAGAAGGTGAAAAGCCCGGTCGGCAAAGGCTTCCGCATTGACGGCTTCGCGATTGACTACACCAAGTGCATGTTCTGTGCTCTGTGCGTCGAGCCTTGTCCGGTCGATTGCATCTTCATGGGCTCGAACCACGATCTGAGCTGCTACAGCCGTGATGGCTGCATTGTTGATTACGCCAAGCTGCCGTTGCAAACCGCTTGGGGGCAGACGACGCTCAACCCGACCGCTGTCTCTGAGTCCAAAGTTCTCTACGAACCGGTTTGGGTCAAAGGCGAACCCAGCCCCTTCGGTTTCGAAGCCACCGAGCACTAAATCATGAAAGCCTCTGCCGTCGAGCCGACGAACGAACAGTCGAAGCGATTCTTCACGCTGGCCGAAGCCAACCAACGGCTGCCATTGGTCCGCGCGATCGTCAGCGACATCGTCGAGTTGTTCCGCGATGTGACCGAGCGACGGCAGCGGCTGGTCGATCTCGTCGAGCGAAATCAACTCGGCTCCAAGCGCGTCGCTTCGCCGTACACCGAAGAGCTTGAGCAAATGCAGGCCGACATCCAAGCGGACGTCGAACGGCTTAACGGCTTCGCGGCGGAGCTTGCGGAACTCGGTATCGAGCTGAAAGACCCGAACATCGGCTTGATCGACTTTCCGACTCTCGTTGACGGTCGCGAAGCGTATCTCTGCTGGAAGCTCGGCGAACCCGAAGTCGGCTTCTGGCACGAACTGGCCGCCGGCGTCCAAGGCCGCCAGTCGGTCGACGAATTGAAACCTCAACCTCGATTCAGTCCCACGAAAACCTAAGGAGTTTTTTCAACGCAAAGTCGCAAAGAACCGCAGAGGCTCGCGAAGGATCTGCCCTTCATCTTCTTTGTTCGGCTCTTGGCGTCCTTCGCGTCTTTGCGTTGAAAAGAATGTCCCATGATCGACCTCGTCGGCCACATTGTCCTGTTCATCGTTGCCGGAATCGGCATCGTGATCGCTCCGCTGATCATCGGCCGGCTGGTCCGTCCGTCGCTGCCGAACGAACAAAAGGACGCGATCTACGAATGCGGCGAGCCGACCATCGGTTCCAGCTACATTCAGTTCGACCTGCGGTACTACACGGTCGCGTTGCTGTTCATCGTCTTTGATGTCGAGGTCGCGTTCTTCTATCCGTGGGCCTCGGTCTTCGGTGGAGCGATGCAACTGGCCGACATCCGCCTTTCGACGGAAGCTCGGACGCAGATTTCCGAGAAGCTGCTCAACGTCACGCCAGGTTCGCTCGACGCTTCGCAAGCGATCACTGCTGAAACGGCCCTTCAGTTGGGAATGATGAGCGTCGTCGATATCGCCGTCTTCTTCGCCGTGCTGCTCGTCGGCTTCGCCTACGTCTGGAAACGAGGCGACCTCGATTGGGTCCGAGCCTACCAGAAGCCCAGCCCCGTCGAAGAAGCCGCCGCGTAACTTAGCCTTCACCCCACCGGGCTTGCCCCGGTGGCTCGCGGGCTTTTGCACTACTCCGAATCTGAAATCTCAAATTTGAAATCTCAAATCCCATGACCGCCGAAGAACTCCACAAACTCCTCGTCAGCGAATTCGGTGAGTCCAAAATCACCGGCTCGAACTTCACCGCCAAAGACCCGTGGATCGAAGTCGCCGCCGGCGCGATCACCGATGTCGCTCGCTTCCTCAAGCACGACGAGCGAACGCAGTTCGATCATCTGAACGACCTGACCGGTGTGGACTACTTCGAGCCTGATCCGAAGAAGGCCGCGAAGTTTGCTCATCAGCCACACATCGAGGTCGTCTATCACCTGACGAGCTACGCCTTGCGGCATCGCATCACGATCAAGGTCAAAGTGCCTCGCTGGAAAGATGAAGCGACGAAGACGATTCCCGAAGTCCCGACGGTCACGTCCATCTGGGCCATCGCCGATTGGCACGAGCGGGAATGCTACGACTTGGTCGGCGTACACTTCACCGATCATCCGAATCTGAGACGCATCCTCTGCCCGGAAGACTGGGAAGGCCATCCGCTCCGCAAAGATTACGACATGCCGCTGGAATACCACGGCGTTCGCGGCAAGTAACCCGAAGCGTCAGCGAGGGCGAGCGCTCCACAACGCCAGCAATCATCGGTTTGTGAAGCGTCCGCCCTCGCTGACGCTTCGGGTTAATTCACACAAGAGGTTTCCATGAGCCTGACTCTCGAAGATCCCCGCGTGATTGAGTTCGACGTTCGCACTGACGAGATGCTCGTCAACATGGGGCCGCAGCATCCCAGCACGCACGGCGTGTTGCGGCTGCTGCTGCGAACCGACGGCGAAATCATTCACGAGATCACGCCGCACATCGGCTACCTGCATCGCTGTGCCGAGAAGATCGGCGAGAACCTCGCGACGCCGCAGTGGGTGCCGTACACCGACCGCATGGATTACCTCGCCGGGATGAACATGAACCTCGGCATGGCTTTGGCCGTCGAGAAGCTCATCGGCATGGAACTCCCGGTGAAGGCGGTGACCATTCGCGTGCTGGTCGCCGAACTCGGACGCATCGCCAGCCACTTGGTCGGCATGGGAGCTTATGGCCTGGACCTCGGCACCTTCAGCCCGTTCCTGTACGCCTTCCGCGAGCGGGAAATCATCCTCGACCTGTTCGAGGAACTTTGCGGAGCACGTCTGACCTACAGCTATTTCACGATCGGCGGAGCGACGCACGACCTGCCGGAAATCATCCCGATTCCGCCTGGCCTCGCCGCGCTGACCAAGCGCAACAAGAATATGAAGCTGAGCTGGCTGGAAGCGGTCGAGATGTTTCTCTCATGGCTGGAGCCGCGCATCAAGGAATACCACACGCTGCTGACTCGCAATCAGATTTTCATCAAGCGAACAGCGGGCCTGGGCATCCTCACCAAAGAACTGGCGATCAGCCACGGCTGCACCGGCCCGGTCCTGCGCGGCAGCGGCGTCGATTTCGATCTTCGCCGCGACGGCGAGCCGATCTACACGAAGATGTATGCCGGCTACGATTTCGACGTCATCTCCGCTCCGTTTGAAGACGCTCCGCGCGAAGCGGTGCTCGGCGACAACTGGTGCCGCTTCTTCGTCCGCATGATGGAAGTCGTGCAAGCCATCAAGCTCGTCCGCCAAGCGATGGCCAAGTACCCGAAGTCGCAAGGCACCTACCGAGTGCCGTACAAGATGAGCGCCAAGCTGCCGGCCGATGAAGCGTACCTCGAAACCGAATGCCCGCGCGGCGCGATGGGTTTTTACATCGTCGGCAACGACAAAGCCGAACCGTTCCGTGCCCGTGCGAAGAGCTCCTGCTTCTGCAACCTCTCCGTCACCGCCCCGCTCTGCGAAGGTTTCCTGCTGGCCGACATCCCCGCCATCGTCGGCTCGCTGGACGTCGTGATGGGTGAGATTGACCGGTAGTTTCAGTCTTGGGTTGCCCGAATGACGCATCTCGAATCGCTGATTGCCGAATATCTGGATTGGCAGGGCTACCTCGTTAAGAGCAACATCAAAGTTGGTCGGCTAGAGCACGGCGGCTGGGAGATGGAGCTCGACATCATCGGCTACCATCCAAAGTCGAACCACTTGGTTCACTGCGAGCCGTCGATCGATGCGATGAGTTGGGAGAAACGAGACGCTCGCTACAAGAAGAAGTTTGTGGCAGGTCGCAAATACATTTTCTCGGACATCTTCGCGTGGCTCCCGCCATCCACGCCGCTCCAACAGATCGCCATCTTCATCACCCACCCGAAGGGCCGAGATTCAATCGCCGGTGGAGCGATAATCTCGATCGATGAATTCATGGCCGAAGTACGCGCAAAGATCACCGAACGTGGCATCATGGCGAAAAATGCGGTGCCGGAGCAGTATCCGCTGCTTCGCACAATTCAACTGTCGGAGATCGGCTATTACAGGGCGACGAAATCAAACGCCATGTCCGCAACGCGATTGATCCCGGAGGGATCGAAGCCATTAGCCGGGGGTTGAGCGCAGCGACACCCCCGGTT
>JAYVQJ010001219.1:0-3318 GCA_043777235.1 Planctomycetia bacterium | reverse complement strand
TCCCGCTCCGCCATCAACCGCCGCACCGCTTCGGCCTTCTCCGCATCCGACAACGGCAGCGAAGCAATCAGCATCAACCCCGCCGAGAACGAATCCGCCTTGGTGGCAGACGTCTCCGGCATCTTCAAGAGCGAGCCATCAGCCCCACTTGAAACCGAGTCTCCGACCGTCTCGCCGCGTTCGTTTTCCGGTGAGTTGGTGAGTCCGTTGGTGAGTCGAGGAATATCCATCGACGCAACTTCTGACGGGTTGCCACTTGCAACCCTGTGCAACTCCATTCGGGACGTAGAGGTCGCAGGTTCAAATCCTGTCATCCCGACTTCCATTTCCTAACGATTCCGCCTTTCTGCTGGAATCAGGATCGGAGTCAAGCCCGGAGGGGGAGTTCCCCTCCGGGCTTTTCCATTCCACGGACACAGATGCTTGTAGAGCACGACGGCTTGTCGGTCCAGAATACTTTTCGATCGGCGACGGCGTGTCACCCCAGGTGAGCACACCGCCGCTCTGCTTGTGCTCGATTCGCTTGGCCTTTTGAACGGCATGAAATCGAACAAACATCTGCAAATTGATGGTGCGAAATAGTTCCGCGATCTTGCTGAAATCTTCGGGTTCCTGCGCAAGATTCCGGAGTTGATCGGCGCACCGAAGAGCTTCTTCGAGAACGTCTCGCGATGAGTCGGTCACGGCGGCTTTGGCTGACAGAACCGACATTTCATGCCGAAGCCGAATTTCATTGGCGGCGAGCTTTTCGACGACTGGCGTCATCAACTGAAACAGTTCCGGGGTCTTGGCTAGAGCGAGGTTTTCAGTGGCCTTGGCTAGCTGAATCTCGGCCTGTTTCAACTCCGTCCGCTTGCAAGCCAATGCGGCCTCAAACTGTTCGGGCTTGCAGCGCTCCGCCAACGCAGTTCGGATCTTCGTTTCTAGTTTGTGGCGGAGGTCGGGAATGAGGAGCCTTTGGCTGATCGCAGCCAAAGCGAGCCTGGTCGCGGTTGGGCCATCGACATGATTATGCGAGCATCGTTGACCATGACTTTGTTGGTAGAAGCCGCAGGTGTAGCGGAAGGTTTTCAGGTACGGGACGCGATACATCAGCCAAGTGCAGTTCAGGTCATAGATTCGTCCGCCCAACGGATTCTTGGAGGGATCTCGTGAGCGAGGCTTCCCGCGCTGAGTGCCGGCGCGTTGGTCAAGGATCTTCTCAAGTTGCTCCGCAGACTCGGCGGAGAGGATCGGTTTGAGTCCCCCGGCACCAACGGCCGACACAACGAGACTCTTCGAATTCGTGATGACTTTCGTCTTGGTGTCGGTCACGAATTCTTCTTCCTCCAAAGGTCGCGGGCCTTCGGGCGTCATCCGCCGATGGTTCCCCATTGAGCGACGCCCATAGGTCTTCATCGCGTGAGTGATGAACGGATTGCGGGCCAAGCCAGTAATTGTCGTCGCGTGCCAAAGGCCTCTCACCGGATGTTCGATTCCGTTATCCGTACGGATCAATCCCGCTCCCGGTGAAGGAATTCCTTCTTGAGTGAGAATTCTCGCGACGTGTGAAGCGGGCATGCGTGTCACCATATCGAGGATTCGGCGGAGGAGTTTGATCTCGGACTCGGATCTCGGCAGCCAAGCGACGTGATGCCCCTGGAGTCGCACGACCTCGCCCTTCGCCAGCGGTCGAATGACTGTTCCATCATTCCGAACAAGATACCGCTGAAATGGAAACGGCGGAGTCCCTCCGCTTGAATAGCCTTGGAGGGTGAGCTCGATATGCGCGTAGATCATTTTTTCCGAGTGTTCATCAAGGAACTCTCCGCTTTTGTGATAATCAACGTAGCCCGCAACGGCCTCGCCGACATCCTGACGTTGGCCACGTTTCAGCGGGCTTAGCGTCAAGTTCATGAACACCATCGTGATGCCCAACATCCGAATCTCTTTTTCCAAACGCATCCCTTCCAATGCGTCATCAGGTCGAGCGAGTCGGTCTCGGCGAGGAATCAGCAGATGGGAGATGTTCAAGTCACGGCGAATCTCCTCACGACAAGCGTCGAGAGCCGGCCTCGACATTTGGTCGCCGGGCACGCAATAGTCGAAGAACAGATCTCCGGAAACCGGAATGCGGTCTCGGATCATCCGTTTGATCTCATTCGGAGTCCCGGCGAACTTGAGACCGAGCTTTCTTGATTCGCGCTGAGCCCATTCGACATATTGTTTAGGCGTCATTTCGTGCTTCCCGCCGCTGTCGCGGAAGTACAGCAACCCTCGGCCCCGTTCAGATCGCTTCGTTTTCTTCGGCACCTTTGTTACCCCTTTGCGTTGACGTGTATCGAATTCCTAGTGAGCAAGAGCAGTCGCGAGTGAGGGATCGTGTGGCTCCGCTCCAGTCGCTGTGGCTTCTTCACGATGGGATCGTTTTTTGATTGCTTGATCGACGACAAACTGCGCGATGGCGTCCAGGAATTGCTCGTCTTCGCAGCCGACGATCGCAAGGTCCATGCCGAGGTCAAACTCGTCAAGCGACCACAGAATGGAGTCCCAAAGTAATCGCCGCATCGTCGCGGAATGGCGCGCCACGAACTTCACGAGCTTCGGGCCGCTCATCACGCTCGTGACAAATTTCAACGCTTCGTCTGCGGACGGCATTCCAGCTTCGCGGCGTAAGTATATGGAATTTTGTTCCCATCGCCTGAGACGCATCACGATGCTCAGTCCCAACAATGCTTCACGCGGCAACTTGACAGGCAGACGGTTGGGAAATTTCTCCGCGTACCAAACTGCGGAGTGGCGAAGAAATTCCGCAAGATCATCCGCCTCCTGCTCGGCATCTGCCCGCAGCTTCGCGAGCAGTCCGGCTGGCAACTTCGCAAGTTCATGGGTAACTGTCTTGGAACGCACGGCATCCTCCATGATGGGCCAAACGGTCGATTGATTATGGACCGATCATTCGACGCTACCACTCGGCACATCAACCCACAAGAATCGAAAAGTCACCGCTGAACCGAGTCACGCTTGTACTGCATCGCCGTGAAATGGTAGGCGCTCGAAGCGGAGCATCTTTGTGATGGCCATGCGGCAAGTCCTCGGCTGAGTCTTGGCTGACCTGAATTCGCTGAACGTAGCTCGTCACGGCGTTGCTCGGCTCGATGCGCAGAATCGTAATCTTCGTGATCCGGTCCTGTTCCGGATTCAGTCCCGTGGTCTCCAGCCCAATCACGGCGAGCGGCTTGGAGCAGCGTGCTGTCGCAAATTGTTTCGACATTCCATTGATCCTTCGCGTTCGATGCCCAACCAAACTCAGGGGCTCACAGACCGCTCTGACTCCGC
>JAYVQJ010001218.1:0-3332 GCA_043777235.1 Planctomycetia bacterium | reverse complement strand
CCAGAATCAGAAACAGCAAGAACAACGTGCGGAGCAGCGCGATCAGCGCGTCCATGAACTTCATCTTCCGCCGCTGTTGAATATAGGTGTCGAACAGAAATCGGAACGTGCTGAGATCGACGGTCCGCAGCCGATGCAGCGTCAACAAGTGCAGCACAATCGGGATCGCCACCAGCGGGATGCACCACGCGAACATACTCAGGTGGATCAGTTCCATGCGATTTCGTATCCGTGCTGGAGGGAGGGCGTGGGTAGGTGGGTTCGAGTCCGCCACTGGCGGACTTGGAGGGCGGCGGCAGTATCCAAGTCGCAGGGCGGCTTTTCAACCTGCTCGGACTACCGCGGATTGGACCACTCATCGAGCTCCGGCAAGTTGTCCGACTCCGACAAGCGATCCTGAAAGACGGAATAGACCAGCCCAACGAGCGCCGTTCCGTGTATCAATTGCCGCCCAAAGGTGATTGCCATGATGATGAACCGCTGATTCTCACCACCAATGTTGCCAGCGATCAGTGGCATCATCGCGTAGGCGACGGTCCCCACGATCGTGTTGAGCAATATCGCGATCAGGCACCACATCGCCATCGTCGCGGCACCCGGTGATCGCTGACGGAAGATCGAAACCATCACGAGTCCAACCGCACCGGCCAACAGCATCGGTAGGCTCATGACCAAGCTCTGCAAGACGAAGTTCATGTTGTTGGGCAGCATGGGAACTCTCCAGGTGGAAGGTGCGATTGAATCGTTTCTATCGCTCATCAAGAACCTTGGCCAGCCGCGGCGCTACGAGAACGGCCAATGCCTCGTTGACCGGCTCAAGGTCCGAACGATATCGTCCGATCCTCGCATCAGGGGTTTCTGATTAGTTGGAACGGCCGTAGCTTGAGTGGAGATATCCATGCTGACCATCGAACACGAACGTCCGACGAAGAACTGCCAGGGGATGTCGCGCCGCAGCGCGATCAAGGCGGGATTCCTCGGCCTCGCCGGATTGAGCCTTGCCGACTTGCTGCGACTGCGAGCACACGGAGCGGCGGCGAAGAACGACAAGTCCGTGATTCTCATCTGGTTGGATGGCGGTCCTAGTCAATTGGAGTCCTACGATCCAAAACCGCACGCGCCGAGCGACTATCGCGGCCCCTTCGGAGCATTGCAGACCAACGTCCCCGGCATGATCGTCTCTGAGACTCTGCCGCTGCACGCGAAGCTGGCCGACAAGATGGCCTACGTCCGCTCGGTGCATCACGACAACGGCGATCACTTCGCCGGTGCTCACTGGATGCTGACTGGCCGCTTCGGATCGAACGCCGCCAGCTTGCCACAGAAATATCCCGGAGTCGGTGCGTACATCTCGAAGCTACGCGGACCTAATGTCGCCGGGATGCCGGCCTATGTCGGACTGCCGGCCGCTCAGAGCGTGTACCTCTTCCCCGGCTATCAAGGAGCCGCGTATCTCGGAGCGGCCTACAACCCGTTCGACGTCGATACCGAGCAGAAATATCTCGGCTACAACTCACAAGTGACGATCGGTCGTCCGAAGTGTCTCGATAGTTTCGGCAAGGTGGAACCAACTCGCGCGGGAGATCGGCAGTCGCTGCTGGCTGGTCTCGATCAGATTGAGCGGCAAGCCGATCAGTCGGGCTTAATGAAGACAGTCGATCGCTATCAGCAAGATGCGTTCTCGATGGTGCTCGGCGGGAAGGCTCGCGAGGCGTTCAATCTCACTCTCGAAGATCCGAAGGCGATCGACAAGTACGGCAACAATCCGTGGGGCCGCTACACACTGATGGCTCGGCGACTGGTCGAGGCGGGTACGACGTTCGCCACCGTCGATATGCCGCACTGGGACGATCACTCGAATATCGAGAAGGGGCACGGCACGAAACTAGAAGCGGTCGATCACGCCGTCGCTGCCCTGATTGACGACCTCGACGTCCGCGGCATCCTCGACAAGACGCTGGTCATCGTGATGGGTGAGTTCGGTCGCACTCCAAAGATCAACAACGGCCAACCCGGCATCGCGATCCCCGGCCGCGACCACTGGGGCAACGCGATCAGCGTGATGATGGCCGGCGGCGGCCTGAAAGGCGGAGTCGTCGTCGGAGCCACAAACTCGAAAGCCGAGTTCCCCATCGAACGCGCGCTCAAGCCCGCCGACATCCTCGCGACGGTCTATCACGTCATGGGAATCGACCCGACGACCTCCTTCAAAGACTTCGCCGGCCGTCCGGTCCCGATGCTCGATGAAGGTGCTCCTATTGCCGAGTTGATTTGAGTCGACGTTGAATTTCGAGGACTCCATGAAATCCGTCACGTTGGAAGATTTTCGCAGTCACCTCGACGATTACTTGTCGCAAGTGAATCGCGAGGATGTTGTGTTGACGCGCAAAGGAGAACCGTTCGCGGTCTTGAAGGGACTTGCACAGTCTGCTGACCGAGAATCTGAACTTCCCGAAGGACGGCGGAAGGAATTGGAAGAGACACGCCTTTGGCTCGCGGCTTCGGATCGCACGTTGAAGGAACTGTGGGACAACGAGGAAGACGCCGTCTATGACCAACTCTAGTCGCGGGGAAGTCCTCTTGGTCGAGATCGCGTTTAGCGGGACGCCGGGCCGCAAGAAGCGGCCAGCCGTCGTCATCAGCGTGGAGAGATTTCATCGTGGCGGAACGAAGTTGATTGTCGCCGGCCTCACCAGCAACATCACTTCCCCCGCACGGTTTGGAGATGTTTCGATTCAGCATTGGCAAAAGGCGGGACTCGTGAAACCCTCGGTGTTTCGTGGCGTCGTCACAACGGTTGATGAATTGGATGTCATCCGAACGATGGGAGTGCTCGACGCCAAGGATTTCGAGCAACTGGAGTCATCCATCGCGGAGTTGCTCGGATTCACAGTGATTTGAGGGAAGGACAAGTCTCATGGATCATCGCTCTTTTGAGTTTCGGAATCTGATTCGAGTCGGTTCTCGCCGCTGGTTTCTTGAAACTGGTTTGGCTGGCGTTGGTGGTTTGTCGTTGCCTGCCTTGTTGCGAGCAAACGAGGCTTCAAAGGCGTTGGATCACAAGGCCGTAATTCTGTTCTGGCTTTCCGGTGGGCCTAGTCATATTGACATGTGGGATCCAAAACCGGATGCGCCGCGTGAGATTCGCGGGCCGTTCTCGTCCATCGAGTCGTCTGTGCCAGGGGTTCGCGTTGGCGAACACTTGCCGCAGCAAGCCGCGATCATGGACAGGCTGACGATCATCCGATCGGTCGATTGCAAACAAAGCAATCACACGCCGATCACGATGCAAGCCGGCAACCCGTTGGCTCGGCGGTTGGACAAGGTCAGGG
>JAYVQJ010001217.1:0-3333 GCA_043777235.1 Planctomycetia bacterium | reverse complement strand
TTGGTTGTTGTTCTGCTTGTTCGCTTCGTCGATCCGTTTCTGTTGCTCTTTCTTTTCTTCTTCGAGCTGCTTCTTGGCTTCCTCTTTTGTGACCTTGTCCTTGATCGTGATCTCGATCGCCGGCGTCTTCGCGAGGTTGTGCGTCGGCAGCTTGTTGTCTTGCGCTTCGATCCAAATCCGAATCTTGTCGCCGGCTTTGAGCCGCAGTGGCTCCAACGCGAAGTCGTGTTTCAGAGCAATCTCTTGTTGTGAGCCGTTGAAGAGCTCTTCGTCGGTGATGTCGTTCTCGCCGCGATCGATCTTCAGGCTGACAGTGCGGAGTTTGAAGTCCTGGTCGCGAGCAGCCACGACCAACGGGATTGTCGCGTTCGCGGGGACATCGAGATTTGTTGTCGGATCGATCAGTACGACTTGTGGAGGTTGATCGACGCGGACGTTGATCGGATAGACGGCCGGTTTCGGATCGGGATTCCCTTCGTCGTCCTTCACTTTGATGCGATAGAACTTCGGAAACTTTCCGTCCGCTTGCCGCGCGTCGGCTCGCCAATTGATCGTCAGCTTCTTGCCGTCCGCGATCTTTACCGTGTTGCCCGGATAGCCGCCGGAAAAATCTTCGGTGTCGGCGAATTCAAACTCAGCACTTTTCACCGGGATGTTGGTCGCGGCGGTGATCGTGACGGCGGTTCGCTCCCAAACGTCGATCGCTCCGCCCATCTGCGTGCGCGGGTCGAGCTCGGTGTACTCCGGATAATCAAAGCGAACTTCAGTGACGGTCGCGGAGGGCGGCGTGATGATCTCGACACGGTACACCGGCGATCGCGCGTCTCCGGCGACTATGTGATATGAAAAACTCTGCAACAGGCCATGCCCATCGTTGCCGAGTGTCCCTTCAAAGACCTGCGGATCGGTGGTCGCTCCGAGTTGCACCGGCTCATCGACGAAGCGACGGTCGGCGGTCGTGAACAGCAGCGTGACCTCGTCGGGAAGTTTTCCTTGACTGCGAATATGCACGCTGACCGGCAGAATGCCGCCCGCTCGGAGCGTGGCATCCCCCGGCTTCACCTCGACGATTTCCGTCTGCGTGGCCGGCGTGATGTTCGAGAACGGCGCGATTGCTCGCAGCACCGACGGGCCGAGCTTCTTCGGGCTGAGCACCGAATACAGGCAGAAGACCACGACGACACCGAACAGCACATACAACGTGCGGAGCAACGGCCGCTTGTCGATCGCGTCTTCGACGTTCAGCTTTGTGAGCGTCACCGCCGCTCGCTTTTCCATCGTGGCCAGGATCACCGGCGAAACGTCGCGGCCCGATCGCTTGAGATCGATCAAGCTCAACAAGCTGCTGCGAAATTCCGTAGAAGACGCTTCTAGCGTCTTGGCCGCGAACAACCCGCTCACGTTTTTCAAATACGGCCAAACGATTCTCGCCCCAATCAGCCATCCCACCGCACCGAGCACTGGCAACACCATCAACAACCGCAACCCCGATCCGACTCCCCCTTCAAACAGCCAATGATCGCTGAGCACAAACAGCAGCACGTACCCCACGACGACCGTGATCGCGACCGCCCCCGCCGTGAGCATGTCATTCCGCTTAATCCCCGCCTGCGTCTTGCGAAGCTGATACTCAATGTACTCATCCGGCTCCGCATACGGAGCGTGCGAGCGTTCGGGTGCAGTGGCTGTGGACATGGGGATCCCTCAGATTCTCGGGACTAATGAGAGGTAGACAGTGCATTGGATTGAATTAAGGCTCGATAACTTAGCGGTGCATTCGGAAATCAATTCGCGTCAACGATGTCTTTGAAGTACTCCCATTCCTGTTCTGCTGAATCGTAGTCGCGCCAATTAGAGGATTCTTTTAGCAATTCCGGCTTCTTGTCGATCTTGAAAATGGGCACGCCGAACTCCGAGCAGAGCGTACGAATCTCGCTCAACAGCTTCGTGTTCGGCCTGCGTCCATATGACAAATCAAGTAGGACAACCCGTTGACCACCGGGAATCTTGTATTCGTTAATGTATCGGTGCCAATAGGTCGCGAAGTGGACTCCGTATGGTCGTCCGGAAGGCCCGGAGTACGAATCCTCTTGAACTGTGATTCGAACGAGAAACCCGCGCAAGTTCGGGCCTACTTCTTTCCTTGCCTGGGCCGAAACTGTGCCGGTCTTACCAACGGAATGAACCATGAAAGTCTGCGTCAGATACTCGCAGACCAACTCATCATGGGCTTCATCGCGAAAGTGAACAGTCGCTTCTGGATGAGCTTTCTGGACGATTTCTTTGAGACGGCCTTCAAGCTTGACGAGGATCGGTGATCTTTCGGTTTTGATTTCTGCATCATCATCGAATGCCGACGTGAACGATGCCAACACGAATACTGCGATCAGCGCAAAGAACGCGCTCAGACAGAATAGGTCACGCTTCATGATGGCTCGTACCTTTGCTGCAACTGCCCAGCACCTCAAAGCTATCTCACTTGAGTTGCGACCCCTTGACGTTCTGAACTCTGAAAGGTTTCCCCACCGTCGAGTTCGCTGACCGTTGGATTCGTGTCACCCCTTCAGAGTACGGGGTTTAGTTTTCTCTGGACCCTGGAGTGCTGCGTCGAGCCGCAGCACTCCAAGATTCGGTTGTCCGATCAGTCGGCCTTCATTCGTCAGGTACCTCGACAATTTCTTTAATGAACTCGGCCGCTTGTTCCGGATGAGCGAACCGAGGACTCCGAATCTTTGCCACAGTAGGTGTACTGCCTGGATTGAAAAGAGCGGCGAACCGATTGGATTTGGCTTTGCTGTAATCCAAGTCGTAATGATCGCGGAGTTCGTCACCGTCATCCGAAGGCTTGTTATTCAGGGTGTCTTCCATTGAGACCTCTTTGCGGAACACAGATCAGTTGATGGCTGGCGGGTAAACGCCCGCCCGGATGAACGCTTCGCGTTCAACGAGTCGCTCGAAGGAATTCAGTTGTAGGAATTCGACGGTCGTTCGGCCGATCGCCGTTAGACCGACGAGACGTGGACCATCGAGATTGAAGTGTTCTGACCATGATTGAGTTCGCGGATTGAACAGTGGCACCAAATCGCCGGTGTCGGGATCGAAGGACGCCACATCGCTCGCTTTCCGAAGATTACAGGTCATACATGAGAGTGCCAGGTTTTCCAGAGTTGTCGGCCCGCCGTGTTTCTCTGCGATGACATGATCGACCTGATGAACTGAGGCGACAAGGCTTTGATGAAGTCGGCAATACTCACAACAGTCCGCCGCTCGCTCAAAGACTTTGCGACGGAGTTCGCCTCCCACTCGGACACTCATGATTTATTGGCCTGCAAC
>JAYVQJ010001216.1:0-3342 GCA_043777235.1 Planctomycetia bacterium | reverse complement strand
GGGATGACGAGCACTTGATCGTCGGCGACGGCAGCCGACCGGACGGCGAGGAACTGGTCCGCATTTACAAAGTCGGCAAGGACGCGGCTCACAAAGATCACGAGCCGATCAAAGAGGACGCCGCCGTCGCGACACTCGGCCCGATCAAGGCCAGCGAGGAAACCGCCAAGGGCGAAGGGAACTTCTACGGCGTCGCCAGCAACGGCAAGTCGATCTTCATCACCTGCAACGGCGACGACACCAAAGGTTGGATCGCCAAGAGCACCGCTGTCGGCGGTAAGCCGGGCGCGCTCAAGCTGTCGATCGCCACCAAGGTCGCCACCGAAGTCGATGCTCCGGTGCCGATCATCTTCTCACCAGATGGCAAAGACCTCGTCGTCGGCCAGATGGGCGAAGTCTCGACCCCGCCCGGCGACAGCCTGCTGACGATCTACGATCCGGAAACCGGCAAGCTCAAGAAGAACTACAAGACCGGACTCAATGACATCGCCGGCCTGGCCTACAGCCCGAAGACCGGCAAGTTGTACGCGACCGATTACTCGTGGAGCGATCCGAAAGCGGGCGGCCTGTTCCGCTTGGACATCACGGGTGACACGATCAAAGCCACGAAGATCGCCAGCCTCGATAAGCCGACGGCGTGCGCGTTCGACAAGAATGGTGTGCTGTATGTGGCCGTATTCGGCACCGTTGCCGAAGGGAGCGATAAGCCGGCGGGATCGCTGGTGAAGTTCGACGGGCTGTAGCGCCTTCAGAAGAACAAGATTTTCAACGCAAAGACGTAGAGACCGCGAAGCATCGCAAAGAAATCGAATCAGTCCCAAGTGCCTTAATCTATTCAACAACATGCCAACGCACCGCTCTGCATGGCTTCGCGGCCTTTGCGTCTTTGCGTTGAAAATGTCTTCTGTCTTTCAAACGAGGTCACCATGAGGATCGCCACTTTGATCGTGCTGGTCTTCGGGCTGTCGATTTCGGTGGTATCAGCCCAGACGGTCGGCCCGTGGAACGGTTCGCTGGTGATCGTCGGTGGCGGCACGCTGGGAAAAGAGATCGCTCAAGAGTTCGTCGATCGCGCCGGCGGGATCGACTCGCCGTTCGTGCTCGTGCCGGGGGCGAATGCTGGCGAAGATTGGGACGAGAAGTACGTCGCGAAAAGTTTCTTGGCTCGGATGGGCGCGAAGGACATCACGGTTTTGCACACGCGAGACCGAGCGGTCGCGAACTCGGATGAGTTCGTCGCTCCTCTGCGACGAGCGAAGGGAGTCTGGATCGACGGCGGCCGACAATGGCGGCTGGCGGATTCCTTCTTGGGGACTCGCACGCACTGCGAATTGTTTTGTGTGCTGGCTCGCGGCGGAGTCATCGGCGGCAGTTCGGCGGGGGCGACGATTCAAGGCTCGTACCTCGTGCGCGGTGCTGTCGAAGGAAACACAGTTATGATGGCGAAGGGGCACGAGGTCGGATTCGGATTCTTGAGCTGCGCGGCAATCGACCAGCATGTGATCGCTCGCAAGCGAGAGAACGATCTCGCGGAAGTCCTCGACACCTATCCGGGATTGCTCGGCATCGGCATCGACGAGGGGACTGCCATCGTCGTGACGGGTCGCCGTTTCAAAGTCATTGGCGCGAGTCAGGTCGTGATTCACGACCGCTACTGGCCGAAACCGGCCGATCAGAAATACGAGCTTCTCTCGCCAGGTGACGAATTTGATCTGTGCTGCCGACGGAAAGTAACTATTGGTCATTGATGATTGGCTATTGGCTGTTGATGATTTGAAATAGCCAATGACCAATGACCAATGACCAATTTGCGAGTTTTTCATGTCCAAGCGATATTGCATGCCGGACCCGACGGCGGCGTTGACGGACGAGATCATTTTGCAGCACGTCGATCGTGCGAGCCGAGTCGTGGACCTCGGCTGCGGTGACGGCCGGTTGCTCGCGCGGCTGCGCGATGAGCATGGCTGCGACGTGCAAGGGGTCGATCTCGATGCCGAGCATTTGCTGGCCGCCATCGAACGAGGCGTTCCGGCGGTGAAGGCGAATCTCGACCAAGGACTGTCCGAATTTCCGAATCAGTCGTTCGACTTCGCGGTGCTCAGCCAGACGCTCCAGCAAGTGCAGCGTCCGCAGTTCGTGCTGGAAGAAATGCTGCGGGTCGCGAGGCGCGGGTTGGTGGTCGTCCCGAACTTCGGCTACTGGCAGGTCCGATTCCAGGTGCTCTGGCAGGGTCGGGCACCGATCACGGAATCGCTCCCCTACGAGTGGTACAACAGCCCGAACATTCACTTCATGACGCTGCGTGACTTTCGCGGCCTGTGCGAGCAGCAAAACATCCGCATCATCCGCGAGCTACCGATCATCAAACGCCGAGCGGTCCCGGAAGCCTGGGGAGCCAACCTGCGGGCCGAAAGTGCCCTTTACGTTTTGGAGCGGCTGGGGGTATGACGCGAATGACGAATGACTAAGTACCCAATGACGAATAGCCGTCATCGCGAGCCACTTCAACGTTCAACGAACTGTTCGTCATTCGTCATTCGGATTTCATTCGTCATTGGGTCATTCGTCATTCGTCATTGATCCGCCATGCACATCTCCGCCGAACTTCTCAAGCAACTTTCCGAGCTTTCGACGCCCGCGATTCTGTGTGCGTTCATCGGGCATCTGGTTGTGTTCGTGATGCTCTGGATGGCGTATCGACACAACTTGCGAGCGATCGCGCAGACGCTGGATGATTTCACGCGCGGGCTGAAGCATCGTAGTGTGCTGGATCGCAGCTTGGCGTTGTCGGATCAGATCGAGGCGTTTCTGACGGACGTGAAGGACGCTCTCGACATCCCTGCGAAATCAGCCGAGCGGCAAGAGTTGGCGATCCGCATGAGCATTCTCGATGAGAAGCGCCGCTACCTGCACGCGATGCGGTTCGAGACGATTTACAACGTCTGGCGTTCGATGATCGAGGCGTACCCGATGGCCGGAATCCTCGGCACGGTGCTCGCGATCGGTGCCGCGTTGCAAACCGATCAATCGGGGAGCGCGACGGTCAACGCGATCGTCCGCAACTTCGGCGAGTCCATCTGGTCGACATTCAGCGCGCTCGCAGCAGCAGTCGTGTTGATCTTTCTGAATAGCTGGATCGAGCCGGCCTTCGCGAGGCTCTCCGAAAATCGCGAGCATGTTCGCGATATGGTTGCTCGCGCGAAGCGCGAACTCGCGATGTCCGCGACGAGCACCGGAGCCAATTAGAGCGGTTCCATCAGCCGTGTAGCGGTTATCTGTAGCCGAAGTCGCCAGACTTCGGGGCGGAACTCTGGCGAGTCCCGCTACAGCAACTTGGAACCG
>JAYVQJ010001215.1:0-3342 GCA_043777235.1 Planctomycetia bacterium | reverse complement strand
CCGGTTCGGAATGTCGATCGACTCTCGAACCGGACGCTAGCGCGTTCCGGCTGATGAATTTTCTGAACTCGGGAAGGAAGTTATTGTGGCCTCGTTCCTTAGTACCTCTTCCCCGAAGTGCTCAAATGATACTGAATCGGCAGATTCAAGAGCGATGTCGGAAGCGCCGGTGGGTGCATAACAGGAATTCCCCGTTCGTTGTGAGTAGAGTAGTCTACTGTCGCGGAAATGGACGTCCGCAGGTTGGGCAACGGCAGTTCCGGAGTCAATCACATGGCCAAGAAGTCCGCGAAGGTTGTCAAGAAGGTCGCGGCCAAGCCGGCCCGTGCGAAGGCGGCTCAACCGCGAAAGGCGATCGCTAAGTCATCGGCCCGCAAGGCCACGAAGCCGGGCGTCAAACTTCTCTCTGGCGGCAATCCTCAGATCGCGAAGGGCTATGGCGACGCTCCCGTGCGGGCCTATATCGCGGCTATGCCGGGTTGGAAAAGCGAGGTCGGGTGCCGTCTCGACGCGCTCATCGAACGGACCGTCCCCGGCGTGAGCAAGGCGGTCAAATGGAACTCTCCCTTCTACGGCATCGAGGAAGGCAACTGGTTCCTCGGCATTCATTGCTTCGCGAAGTACATCAAGGTGGCGTTCTTCCGCGGCGCGGCGCTGCGTCCGCTGCCACCCGGCACGTCCAAGCAAAAGGAAGTGCGCTACCTCGACATCCACGAGGACGACCCGCTCGACGAAGCTCAACTCGCCGATTGGGTGAAGCAAGCCAGCCAACTGCCCGGCGAACGAATGTGAGGTCTGATCCCATGTCGATTCACAAAGACATCCGCGCTTACAACAAATCGCTGTCCGCGACGAAGGTCCACAACCACGATTTGCGGGAGGCTTCCTTGGTCGGCGATTCGTCAATGTTCAAGCACGGTTGCATGGGGAGCCGCGTCACGAGTTCGTCGTACGCTGGACGTGTCGCCGCGGTCGCCAGGTTCTGCAACTTCACCGTCAAGGCCGGGCAACACGGCACACCTAGCAGCGTGCTCAGGAACTGCGCCCTCCGCGATTTGCTCTGCCGATAATACGCCATCAACAACGCCGTGAAGGCCACCAATCGCGGACCCGATTGTCCCGTCGGCACACCCGCCGGCGACACGCCGACAGCTGGAGCACGATGACCCGCGAACATTGCTCGACGGGAATCAGTTCGCCGCGACGAACTCGTGTTTGACATGTCCGGGTTGCCCATCCCGCTTCTTCTGCGAGCGAGTCTTCTTCTGGACCAGCGGCTTGGCATGCGGGTGCTCGCTGCCGGGAGGCAACGACGAGTTCCGCGGCGACAACTTCCACCACGCTTCCAACTCCCGCAGCCGCGCTTCCAACTCCGCGATCCGCCGATCCTGCTGAGCAATGTGAGCCAGCAACAACCGAATGATCGCTTGAGCTTCCGCAGGCTGACGAGCAATCATCTCTTCCGGGATTTCCAACGACATGTTCCCTCTGTCGCCGAAATCCCGATTTCTGACTAGACCATCTTCAACAACTCACCGCCACGGGCCGTGAACGATTACGAAAAATGACTTCCCTGACCCCGATTGAGCAACGACTGCCGTGTGTTTGTCAATTCTCTTAGCGGGTATCGAAATCAATTCTGAATCAAACGGCGCACTCTTTCGAGACGGATCTCGCACCCAATACAAAGGGTCGAATGCGTTGTTGACCTTCCAACCCAGTAAGAGAGTTGATGCTGGTACGGGCCTTTGTTGTCAGCAGCTAGGCATCTTCAAAAAGCAGCTTTTGCGGTGCGCGACGGGGGCGAACTGGATCAATGAGAGTCGGGAGTTCAACGTCGTCATCGGTGTCGAGAGTCAGTGATTCGATGTCTGCGGCAGAGCGGAGCGTTGTGAGTTTCTGGCCGAGCAGCACGATACGGCGATCGTTGCGGGATAAGGTGAAGCCGTCTGCACGTAGGCGTTGAATTTTTCGGCGGGCGGATGCGACGGCGTCTGACTCGGAAGGATGAGAAGCGAGGGCTGACGAATCTCGTTTGCGGCAGATGAGGATGATGTCGAACTGGATCGGTTCTTTGGCTTGCGACTTCGGAGTCGCGATCGACATCTCGGCTTTGATCGGTTGTGAGTTCACGACGATGAAGCCCGCGCCGAGGATCGCCTTCGCCAGCGAAGACCAGCCTTCGCGGCGCGAGTGATGGTAGCTGAAGACCAGCAGGCCATCGTCTCGCAGCACGCGATGACATTCGCGGAAGACACCTTCTAGTTTGTCGGCGAACTGGTTGGCATCAGCGTCTTGGACTTCTGAGGGGTGCCGCGTTGTTGCTCGCGGCGGCGTGGCCGAGTTGGTCTCCGTCGTGGATTGCTGGCCGATCTGTTGCCAGGCAAAGAAGAAGTCAGCCAGTTCGGAGTAATGGACGTTGTCAAAGAACGGCGGGTCGGTCACGACGAGGTCGATGCTTTGCTCGGCCAGTCCGGTGATCGCCGAATCGCCGCAGGACAAGTAGATGCCGCGCGACATCAAGCGCCCGTCGGTGGGCCAATCCGGTTCGATCTGGCCTGTGAAGGGTGGGGAGCAAGTGCGAGCTTCACCGCTGCGGCCATTCACTTCGGTGGGGTGCTCGCGATATTTGACCGCTCGCAGCAACCGACTGGGAAAGAGAGTCGAGAACGCGCCCGAACTTTTTCCCGTGCCCCACACGTTCGCCTCGATGGGTGTTCGTTCTGGTTTGAGGATGTGGTGCGAGAACATGTGCCGCACCGCACCGGTCCCTTCCCCCTTGTACGAGGCGAACAGGTTGTTGAACTCCAGCACGCCGGAGAAGAGTGTTTGCATGGCTCGCCGAGAAGACGGATCGTCGATCTTCAGAATCGCCTCGCGCAGCCAGCTCAGTACGAGCAACTGACGATCGTTGAAAAAGTCACGCCACGCGGTGAAGCCGTAGCCCATCGCTTGGCGCGTGTTGTGTCCGTATTCCAAATTCAAATCGGGCAGCGCGAGTTCGCCCGCCTCGACCGCGCGAGAGAGATCGGCGGAGCATCGCTCATATGCGACGAGATCGTCCGTCGTCGCGGCCAAGTACTCCTTGCGGTCATCGCTTGTGAGCACGAGCTTTCCATAAAGTCGAAAGTCCGGCCGCGCCTTCTTGCGGGAGATGACCTCAAGGATCGTGAAGTCCTTGTTGCAGCTTTCGCAGTGTCCCTTCGTGCCTCGCGCCGTTCCGATGTTTGGATCAAATTGGTGTCCGCAATCCGAGCACGACGCAACGGTGTCGCCATTCAGTCCGGCAAAGATGTGGCCGCACTTCGGACAGAGGACTTGGACTTCCGGCTTGCGATCCGG
>JAYVQJ010001214.1:0-13183 GCA_043777235.1 Planctomycetia bacterium | reverse complement strand
AAGCTGTGGGATCAAGCGCTGTGATTACGCGGAGATGTTCTCCGGCATCCGCGCGATTGATGGTGGTCCGAGGATTTCATACCAGCGTCGATTCGCAGACGCCGTTCATCAACCAGTGATCAACGTCAGAGAGCATCTTGGGCGTCGGTGATTCGCTGGAGTCGTAAGCTCGCAGCACGGCTTGAATGCCGAACGAACGGAGCAGGCGGCCGAGGCTCGTGACGTCTGCCATTGAGAGACGGGAGTCGCGCACGCCCGCGCTCAGGAAAACTCGCTTGCCGCGCAGTTCGTCGTAGTTCTCAAGTGCGGATTCAAGCTTTGTGTTTCGCACACCGAACGCGAGCGCGCCGGCGAACCATTCGGGACGTCGCAGCAGCATCCGCAGCGCGACTGAGGCTTGATCGCCGAAGCCGGCGAGATAAATGCGTTCGCTGTGGACGTGGAACTCGCGACGCATCTGCGGGACGACGTCCTTCAAGGTCTCCAACAAAGCATCGAGCGGGTCGAGGCTACCGGCGGGCGACATCGAACCAGAGGCGAAACGGTTCGTCGGCGTCAGTCCTTCGACGGCGAGCCCCAAATAATTCTGCGGACTGATGCGCGGGATCAAATCGAGCAACTCGCGAGCGGTCCATTCGGCATCGTGCAGCCAGACGATCAGCGGGTAGGCGTAGTTCGGTTCGTAGTGTGGAGGCAGATGCACCGGCGATTCGTCGGGCAATGAAAAGTGACCCCACGGTTCGTCCGCTCCGACGACCGCGACTTCCAATGACGGATCGACCTCAGCGGCCGTTTCATTCGGCGCAGCGTGACTCGCGGGGATTAACGTGTCCCACGGCTTGCGTTGGCAGAGGTCCATCGACGGCGACTCGTGTGCGGCGAACCAGCGGCCCGACCAGGGATTGTCAGCAGGAACGGTCATTCGGCAGGCCCTCCTTCAGCACGCACAAAACTCGGCGACAGCAAACCATCGCGTGAACCATACAGCGGCAGGTCGTTAGTCAGAGCAATCTCGGATAACGGAAACATCTTGCCGGGACAGGCCGTCGCTTTGACGTCACGATGCCCGACCACTTGGCTGCTCTTGAGACCGTACTCCCGCTTCAACACTCCGACCAATCGCTTGATCGTAGTCAATTGAGCCGTCGACGGCCGATGATCCTGAAAGTTTCCAACTAGGCAGATGCCGATGCCGTGCTGGTTGTATTCGTCGTTGCCGGCATGAGCCCCTTGCATCTGTTGTTTCCAACGAAAGGTCGGCTCGATCTCGCCGTCACTCATGCCGGTCCCATTGCCGATCAAAAAGTGATAGCCGATCCCCTTCCAATGATTGCCATTTTTGTCTTTGCGATTGAGATGCTCGGCATGAATCGTCGCCACGTTGCCGCTCTCGGAGGCGGTGTGATGAATGACGATGTGCTTCCAGTCGCGAGCGGCCACGGTCGGTTTCCAAGGATTACCAGACGGAATCTGCGGCATCGTGATCGTGGGTGGTCGAATCGCCGCCGGTTCCGGCACCGTCGGCCGCTGACTGCCATGCCAAACCGGTGGCGGAGACTGAACCACTGGGCGCTGACAACCGCCGACGCTGAACCAGGAAATCGCCGTGAAGCAGAGCATCCACGCACCAAGCTTGCGCACGCCGTCCTCCTTGATCAGCAGGGTCGAGAAATCACATTCAGACCTCAGCTCAACGGAAGCCGCGAAACAGAATGCCTGTACGCAATGCCCGTCAGCCGGAAAGCGGGCGGAATGTAGTTCGCGCGAAAAACCGGGTCAACGTGAGGCTTTGGGTCGTGCGGCCTGTGCCAGTTGCGACTGTTAAAACACCGCTCAAAACGTGTTAAACCGGAGCGGTCATAGCGATTTCGCGGCGTCACATTGGGCCGCAATTTATCGCTTGTTTTGCCCAGCTTTCCTAATCCGTGCGACCAACACGAATTTGGACTTTTTCAGATGACTTCGCTTGCCCGGCGACGATTCGTTGGATCGCACGAGTGCCACGGCTGTGTCAGCCGTGATCACGAATTTGCACGGCTCGCAGAGCCGTGGCACAAAGCGAACACTCAGTCCTTCGGCTTCGCCTTTGAGCCGTCACTGCTCGAAGGTTTCGGAGCACTGGAATCCGACTTCGCACCGGAGTCCGACTTCGACGATGCCGCCTCGCCGGCTGATTTGTCCGCCTTCGCCGCGTCTTTGTACGACTTGCTGCGATAGTCGGTCAGATAGAACCCAGTCCCTTTGAAGATCAATCCCGCACCCGCCCCAATCAGCCGGCGGGCCTTCTTCTTCTTGCATGCGGGACACTTCTTCTCCGGCTCGGCCTTGATGGATTGAAACAGCTCCCACTGGTGTTCGCAGGCATCACATCGGTAGTCGTAGGTGGGCATGGTGGATCGCTAACGTTTTCAAGAAGGTCATTGGAACAGCCATCAATGACGGCACTGAGTTGGTGAGTCATCGCCGAATTCGATGGGAAATTCCAGCAACATTGCCGTTTAGACAAGTCAAATCTTGTGCCACTCTTCAGCGGCGATGAATCGAGTCAAGTGACCGACATTGGTGGTGGCGATGATCACGTCCCCGTCCAAGGTCAGCGTTTGTCCTGCCAACAGGACGTCGGCATCGAGTGCTTGATCGCTGGCGGTCTGCTGTCCTTGTTGCCGAGCAACCGCCCAACATTCAGCCGCTTTACGAACGGCCGCCGTCGTCAACGGCAGATAACCCAGCGAGTTCGCCAACTCGTCCAGCTTGGCGAGACCGCGAGTCTTATTGGCTCGCAAGAGTTCGCGACGAACTTCGTAGTCAGCGATTTCCGGAACCAAGACGTGCGTTCCGGCAGCGATCAATTCTTGCAGCCAGCGCGTACAGGCCAAGTTGGACGGCGATCGGTTCGGATTCGTCGCCAATCCCAACGGTCCTGCATCGAGCAAAATCACACGGCTCACCAAGTCACGCCTTTCAGTTCAGGCGGGAAAAGCTTGCGGTTGGAGAGCCTATCGGCATCCAGCGATTGAATCAGGAAATCACCAGTTGCCTGTTGCTCGGCAACTTCCGTTTCGTCAGCGTCGATCCACGACTGCAAGAGCGAGATCGCGTCCGCACGTCGTTCGGATGGCAAACACTCGTCAAGAACTTTCACGGCGAATTGCTCCAGACCCAGACCCTGTTTGGCTGCGGCCGCCGTCAAGCGACGCTCCAGATCGGGTGGTAAGGATAGCGTCATGAGGAATACTCCAGACAACGGCGAGGACAACGGCCGTGATCGTATTTCAATGCCGCCGTCATGGCGAGACGAAGAGCTTCGTCGATCATCAGGACGATCGCCCGCGATGTTTGTTGAGCGTTCGCTCGTAGAGGTCCAACATGCGCGGCAGCATTTTGTCGAGGCTGTAGGTTTCCTGGATCATGTGCATGCCTGCGTCGCCGAGATGGCGGTAGGCGGCAGGATCGTCGAGGACTTGCAGTGCGAGTTCGGTGAGCCGGTCCACGTCGAAGAAGCCGCCGAGCAGGCCGTTCTCGCCGTGACGGATCATCTCGCGTACCGGAGCGGTGTCCGAGGCCAGCACTGTCGCACCGCAGGCCAGCGAATTCATCAGCGACCAACTCAGCACGAACGGGACGGTCAGGTAAATGTGCAAGTCGCCCATGCTGATGATGTCGGCAAGCTGATTCGGTTCGACGCGGCCGGTGAAGATGAAGCGGCTCAGGTCGTAGTTATCCTGCTTCAAGATGTGATCGCGGTAGCTCTCGGCATCGGTGATGCGCTGCATGTCGCCGCCGTAACAGACGCGGTCAGAGCCGACGCAAAGAAAGATCACGTCCTTCCGAGCATCGCAAATCCGCTTGGCGACTTTCATGAAAATGTCGAAGCCACGCATCGACTCGAACCCGCGCGAGACGTAAGTGACGATCTTCGTACCAGCAGGGATTTCGCGGTCGCCGATCTTGCGCGGCACGCTGCGGCGATGCCAGACGTTCGTGTCGATGCCGTCAAAGATCGCGTCAATCTTCGGCTGGTACTCGACCGGGAACAGGCTCTTCTGCCACTGCGTTGGCGAGTACCCGGCCGCGCACGTTTGCAGGTCGAGCAAAATCATTGCGTTTCGCGTGCGAGAGCGGAGCAGGTCCAACTCTTTGACCGGAATCTCCGGCCGGAAGTCGAGGTCCGAGTTACGACCGTGGTAGTAGTACTCGAAGTAATTGATGATCGGGCAGTCGTAGAGGTCGGCGAGAAATGTCGTCGAACCGAACCCGCTGTGTCCGACAACGAGGTCCGGCTTCACTTCGGGATGCGCCTTCATCGTTTCGTAGACGCCGTGTGTGTGCCACACGCAATTCTCGAACGTGCGGCTGCAATAGTGGACCGTCTTGGTCGCTCCGCCGGTCAGCTTGTACTGAAACCGCTGAATGCCATCGAACACGCCAGACGGCAGCTCGCACACGAACGAGCAGCGAAAGCCGTGCTTCTTAATGAGATAGCTGGCGATGTGACCGAACTGAGCCGGAAAGTTTTTGTGGACAAACAAAACGTGCATGAGTGGAATCCTTCTTGAATTCATTCTTCTGACCCCATTCCCCTGCCAATTCCGCTACCTGCGAATTGGCAGGGGAATGGGGTCAGAGGAATAAAGGCAGAATTGTGAGGCGGGGTTTATGGAATGCGAAACCGCCTCGTCGAGATGAAATTCGGCGAGACGGTTTGAGCGATTGGATTTTGGGGACTTACGCGGCGGCCTTCTTGGCGAGAAAACGCGTTGTCGCCGGCATGTCATCCACGCCTTTACGAAGAGCGTCGAACTTCAAGACCGACAGTCCCTCACCCTCAAGGTGTTTCGAGTTGCTGTAGATTGGGTCGCGCCAATTCGGAACGTGACCGCCGTGTACCGCGTCGACCATTTCTTGGACTCCCTCAGCCAAGTCGATCGAAGCTCGAAAGCCGAGCGTGTGGCGAATCTTCGAGAAGTTCACGCGGTAGTTGCGCATGTCATCGTTGTTGCGGACTTCCTCGACTTCGATGCCCGGACAGGACTGAGCAACGATTTGGCCGAGCTGCGTGAGCGTGTAGTTCTGGCTTTCATCTCCGACGTTGAAGATCTGCCCGCCGACTTTCGCGAGCGGCGCATCGAGCGTCAGCACACACGCACGAGCGATGTCACGCGTGTGAACGAACGGCCGCCATTGTTCTCCGTTGAAGACGCGAATCTTCTTGTCCGTCACGGCTTGAGCGCTGAAGAGATTCGCCACGAGATCAAATCGCGGGCGATGCGACCAGCCGTAAGCCGTCGCGAATCGCAGGATCGTCGGTTGGAAATCGGCATCGGCCGTGTCGAGCAACGCCCGCTCGGCGTCGATCTTCGTGGTCGCGTACAACGAGACCGGATTGAGCGGCGAGTCCTCGGACATGATGTTTTCCGAATCGCCGTAGACGCTGCACGTCGAGGCGAATACGAACTTCGTGACGCCGTTCGCCTTCGCCAATTGAGCCATCACCTTCGCCGCCGCGTAGTTCACGGCAATCGTTGTCTCGCGATCGAGAGCACAGGCCGGATCGCCGACGATTGCCGCGAGATGACAAACGGCATCCATGCCTCGCAAGGCGCGAGCGGCGTCCTCGATATTGCGGAAGTCACCTTTCATCACTTCGAGCCGCGGATGTTCCAGCACATCCGCCAGCGACTCCGTTCCAAACAATTCGAGATCAAGCACTCGCACACGATAGCCGGCGTCGAGCAATTGCCGTGTGAGAATCGACCCGATGTAGCCCGCGCCACCGACGACCAGCACGTCTTCGATTTTTGTATTGGCCGCTTCACCACGCGGGACAACTCGGAAGTATTCGCCGACCTTCATCCGCGAGTACCGCACCGAAGCGACGACCGCGCACAGCAACATCCACGCTGGCAGGCCGACTTCGAGCGTCTGCTGAGCTTTATCGAACGCGAACGCTCCGAGAATTTGATGAGCAACCAAGCCGATCACACACGCCAATGCGATTGCTGACAAACGTTGTTTGACTCGTGAGAACGGCACCGGCTTGTAGACGCCGGTCAGCGCGAACAGCACGACGGTTGAGAATCCGAACCATCCGGCATTCATCAGATAGGTCGCGTTGACCTTGTCGAACAGCGTGCCGATCGGATTGTCCCAACGCAGACCACCGATGAGCGCCAGTCGCACGATCGCGGCCATCACCAGCACGAAGTTCGCCGCGACGAAATCGACGAACACGCGCACGGCCAACTTGTCCGACGTCAGCGTTCCGAAGAACTGTGTCCAAGCTCGCTCGAACAACTTGCGTGTTTCCGGCACGCTCACGGGCGGAAAGACCCGCAATGGCAAATCGCCGCTCGAAAGTCCTGATGGTGTGAAGTACCCCTGCGACATCGTTTGCTCCTTCACCGACGGCGTCCTCATGGATGCAAGGCGGAGAAACGAACTCGACATCGCGATGACGAACCGAGAGCGCTTCCCTGCGGGCGAGCAATCGCCCATCAGGTTTTTCGGACGCCAGCGGTCGTGAAGATGAGCAAACCTTGACGGTCACATGGAGGCTCACGATTTCGCGGGCTGTGCCAGCACGGCTCGCGGGCGGCAAAGACTGCCGATCGCAAAGCATTGAAGCCTGAAGCGCCAGCGAAGTTTCGCTGGCGCGTCAGGCTTCAATAATGGCGGGACGCAACGTGTTCACGCCGCGCGAGCGAGCGGAATTAGCGATCGCTGCGCCGCGTGCGACATCACTTTCGTAACGGCGCGTGCTGTGTCGAGCATGTCCGGTTCGCTGAGCGTTGGATGGACGACGAACATCAAGCTCGTGTCACTGAGTTGCTTCGCGTTCGGCAGGCGTTCAGCCGGTTGCAGCCCGATCGACTTGAATGCGGCCTCTTGATAAATCTCACAGCAGATGCCGCTGCCGCAAGGGATGCCTTCCTTCTGCAACGCTTTGACGATCAGGTCACGAGTCCAACCGGCGTGCAACTGTTCCGGCCGGAGAAAGGCATAGTGCTTGTAATAGCTGTGAAACGAGTCATCGTCGGGCGTCTCGGTGCGGATGCCGGGAATGCGTGACAATGCGTCATCCAACGTGGCCGCGTTGCGGCGGCGAGCATGAACCCAATTCGGCAACTCGCGCAGAGCACAGCGGCCGATCGCGGCTTGTAACTCGGTCATGCGCCAATTCGTGCCGAGCGACTCGTGAGTCCATTTGAAGATCGTCGGATGCTCGCGGTTGTAGACGGCGTCCCAATCTTTGCCGTGGTCTTTGTAGCTCCACGCGCGGCCCCACAGGTCTTTGCGATTCGTGACGAGCATTCCGCCTTCGCCGCCAGTCGTGATGATCTTGTCCTGGCAAAACGAGAACGCACCCATGTCACCAATCGAACCGACCGGTTGCCCTTTGTAAGTCGCTCCGTGAGCCTGAGCGCAATCCTCAATCACGAACAACCCGCGATCGTGAGCGAGATCCATGATCGAATCCATGTCGCACGGCCAACCAGCGATGTGGACGGGGATGATCGCTTTCGTGTTCGGTGTGAGTGCCGCTTCGATGGTCTCGGCCGAAACATTGCCGCTGATCGGATCGACGTCGGCGAAGATCGGCCGAGCACCTCGCGCCCACACGGCACTAGCCGTCGCAATGAATGTGCGAGGCGGGACGATCACGTCGTCACCCGGCCCGATGCCGAGTGCGTGCAGCGCTAGTTCAATCGCCAGCGTGCCGTTGGCCAGCGAGATCGCATGTTCGCAATCGACAGCCGCCGCGAATTCTTTTTCAAAGAGTCGGCATTCCTGCCCCGTCCAGTAATTCACCTTGCCCGACTTGAGCACCGCCTGCACGGCATCGCATTGAGCTTCATCAAACACCGGCCACGGCGCGAATGGTTTTGAGCGAATCGGCAACCCGCCTTCCGTGGCGAGCAGATCGAGTGTCATGTCGGAATCCTTTCCGAGGGCTTAATGAATTGGTCATTGGTTATCGGTCGTTGATCATTGGTCATTGAAGACAGCACCGACGTCAGTCTTCCGTTCCAAATAACCAATGACCAACGACCAATAACCAACGATCAATTGCTTCACATACTCCACCGCAGCATCGTCGCTCCCCACGAGTAGCCGACACCGAAACCGACCAGCATGACTCGGTCACCTTGCTTGAGGCGGCCGGCTTTGTGGGCTTCTTTCAGGGCGATCGGGATCGTGGACGAGACCGTGTTACCGCAGTGGCTCATGGAAACATAAAACCGTTCCGGCGGGATTTCGATTTTGTCCCGCAGGTGACGCAGCATGTATTCATTGGCTTGATGAAAGACGAACAGATCGACGTCGTCGAAGGTGATCCCCGCGCGGTTGCAAATGCCCGCGACCAAGTCCGGCACGGCGTCGAGCGTGAACAGGAAAATTTCCGGGCCGTTCATGTAGAGCGTCGGTGGGACGAGCACATGTTCGTCGGCATCTTCATCGCCGCCGCCGCTGGCGAATCCGGCGACCGGTTTTCTCATGCCGCCCGTTTGAACGATGAGGTTCTTCGCACCGCGACCGTCGGTGCCGTAGACGAACGGGCCGATCCTCGGAATGTCGTTGTTGTCCGGTTCCTGAGCCGTGACCAGCGTCGCGGCCGACGCATCGCCAAACAACGTGCGGACGGACATGTCGGTCGGGGTGATAAATTTCGTGTAGGTCTCGGCGGTGACGACCAGCACGTTTTGAACTTGGCCGGTCTCGATCAAGCCCTTGGCCATGCCGAGTCCATAGATGAAACCCGAACAACCGAGATTGAAGTCGAGTGCCCCGCAACTGGTTCTCAAACCCAATCGGTGTTGCAACAGGCAGGCCGTCGTCGGCAGGAAGTAATCCGGGGACTGCGTGCAGAGCATCAAGTAGTCGATGTCTTCCGGCTTGCAGACTCCCGACTCAAACAGCTTCGTGACGGCTTTCACGGCGAGGTCGGAGGACAGCTCTTCTTCTTCGGAGATACGTCGTTCTTGAATGCCGGTTTTGCTTTGAATTTTCGTGGGCGACCAGTTGGGCGCGACCTCGCACAACTGCGGGTTGTCCAACACCTGCGGCGGGAGGTAGTACTCGATGGCCTTGAGGATCGCCGGCATGGCTGGGTTACTCGAAGGGAACGGACCTCACCGGACAGAACCGCCGGCAAGGGATGAGATGACGAAACAGGATAGTCGCGGCCCCGCTTACGCCGCCATCTTCGCGGGTTTCAGCTCGGAGGCAACTTCTTCCATCAGGTCTTCGACCGTGTGACAACGCAGGATCGTGCCCGGAGCGATCCGCACGCCGAACTCTTCGTCGAGCATCGCGATCAAGCCGATGAACGTCATCGAGCTCCAACCGGGGATGTCTTGCAGTACCGAGTCTTTGTGAATCGTGCCCGCGGTGACGTCGCACAACTCGTGCAACGCGGCGAGAAAATGAGGCGCATCCATGCGATCTCTCCGAGAGTCGTCGCTGAGCATGAGCCTCCTGCCCACGCCGCCGCTTCGACCAAAGGTCTCCAAAGTGCGCGGCTTGTACCAGAGGGTTCCGAACCCAGCAACACGAGTTCCCGAACCGCCCCGTTCGTCTTGGCCCGGCCGAATGCCGTGAGCCGAAAGCCGATGGCCGCTATCCTTTTCCTGCGGATGCGAAAGGAAATGATGACGGCTTACGAGATCGGCACGAGCTAACTAACCCGAAGCGTAAGCGAGGGCGGATGCTCCAGGTCACTCTCGATTCGGGATTGATCGACTCGTGCAACGTCCGCCCTCGCTTACGCTTCGGGTTAGTTATTTGTTGCCGTTCGCCTTACGGCGAACGGCGTTCGGCCGGCAACAACACACGGAGTTCCTCACCATGCTGATCGGTTATGTCAGCGACGAACGCTACGTCGCGCAGTCGGATGTCTCGTTGGAGTTCGTCAATTCGCAAGGCCAATCGTGGTCGACGCATTCGCGCGCGAGCGGTTCGGTGCATCTCGCTCTTGCCCCCGGCGAGTATCTCGTCTCGCTGCAAAAGCCTGGCTTCGGCGGCAAGCGAGTGCGACTGACGTTGCCGACCCAATACCCGCATCACTTCCGGCTGCTGGCCGACGGACTGCTCGGCTACGCCTGGCCGAAGTGCGTGCGAGCCGGCGAGGAATCAGAATTCCGAGTTCACTCGACCGAGTGTTTTCATCTCGAACTTTGGCGCTACGGCTGGACGAAAGAGCGAGTCTGCGGACTCGGCTGGCACGACGAGCATGGGCCGCGAGCGATGATGCAGATCACACCCGACGGCGACTACACGCAGACTGGGGCCGAGTGGAACAAGTTCGGCTATACCAGCCCGGCTCAGAAACAGATGGTCGCGGCACCACAGAAGTCGGGACTGTATTACTTCCACGCCAGCACGGCCTCCGGCCGAACCTTCGCATTTCCTTGGGTCGTCGCTCCGGCCCAACCGACCGCACCGGTCGCGGTTCTCGCGTCGAATATCACTTGGAACTGCTACAACAATTTCGGAGGCCGCAGCAACTACATCCACGCGAACGCACTGCCGGAGGTTCCGGTCGTCAATTCTCGGCAAGAGATTGCTCGATACATCGACCCGAAGTTTCAAACGTGGGGCTGGGAATCCTACGCCCCGCTCTCGTTCGAGCGGCCGGAACCGATCAACGACATCGCTCTTTCGGAACAGATCACCGATCCGATCGAAGGCCGAGCCGCGTGCCACATCGCTCCGGCCGAATGGCGATTGCTCGGCTGGCTGGAGCGTGAAGGGTTCGCCTACGACTTCTACTCCGAGACGCAGCTTCATCACGGAGTGCTCGATCTCTCGAAGTACAAGATCCTCATCATCAGCACGCATCCGGAGTATTGGACGCGGACGATGTACGACCGAGTCAAGCAGTGGGTCTTCCACGAAGGCGGCCGGCTGATGTATCTCGGCGGCAACGGTGTGAATTGCGAAGTCACTCTGCACGACAACGACACGATGACCGTTCACAACGGTGTGCTGACGAGCCTTTGGCCCGAAGGAATCGGAGCCGAAAGCCGGCTTGGTAAGCGACACGAGTCGGAGGCGAATTTACTCGGCGTCGTGTTCACCCCCAGCGGCATCATGACCGGCGCTCCGTACAAAGTGATCGACGACAAGCATTGGTGCTTCGAGGGAACCGGACTCAAAGCGGGCGACACCTTCGGCGAGAAGAGCCTGCATCGCCGCTGCCCCGGCGGAGCCTCCGGCCACGAGACCGACAAGATCTCCGCTAGTTCGCCGAAGGGGACGCGACTGCTCGCGAAGGGACTCAATCCCGACGACGGCGGTGCGGAGATGTCGATCTTTGAAATCGAAAGCGGTGGCGGGACGTTCTCGGCTGGATCAATTTGCTGGCCCAGCAGCATCCCCATCGACGATCACGTCTCGCGCATCACGGCGAACGTGCTGCGAAAGTTTTTGGCGTGAGGAGGATGGGCACTCTTGCCCGTCCGCATTCGTTTCCCTGAGGACGGGCAAGAGTGCCCATCCTCCAAGGCATCCCATGACCGAAGAGTTATCCTGCATCGACGCGATTTGGATGCGCCGCTTTCGCGCGGCGTTACGACGTTGGCATGTTGGCAACGGCCGTGACCTACCGTGGCGAAACTGCCGCGATCCGTACAAGGTTTGGATCAGCGAGATCATGCTGCAACAGACGACCGTCGCTGCCGTGAAGCCGTACTTCGAGCGGTTCCTCAAACGCTTTCCCAACGTCGCCAAGCTCGCGGCCGCGCGGGAAGAAGATGTCCTGAGATTATGGGAAGGACTCGGCTACTACAGCCGAGCACGCAATCTTCGCAAAGCTGCGCAAGCGATCGTGGCGAACGGCGGCGAGTTTCCGCAGTCGATCGAGTCGCTGCTGCAACTGCCGGGAATCGGGCGTTACACCGCCGGAGCGATCGTCTCGTTCGCGTTCGATCGCCCCGCTCCGATCCTCGAAGCGAACACACTGCGGCTGTATTGCCGGTTGCTCGGCTTTCGCGACGACCCGCGATCGACGAGCGGTCAACGCACGCTGTGGTCATTCGCGGAGAAACTCGTCGCCGAGAAATCGCCCGGCGAGTTCAATCAAGCGTTGATGGACCTCGGCGCAACGGTTTGCACTCCGACCGACCCTCGCTGCGACGAATGCCCCGTCGCATCCTGTTGCCGCGCGCTGGCCGAGCAAGCTCAGGCCGAAATCCCGGCTCCGAAGCAACGTCCCGAAATCACCGAGACCCACGAAGCCTACGTCGCCATCGAATCCGCCGGTCGCTACTTGATCTATCGCCGCCCCGAAGGCCAACGCTGGGCCGGCCTGTGGGATTTCCCAAGATTCGAACTACGCCCCACGCGTGCTCCCGGCGAGCCGGAGGGCGTCAGCCCGCCATGTAACCCGAAGCGTCAGCGAGGGTCGGAACCGAAGGCGAAACGCGATCCTCACTCCCTCGCTAACGCTGCGGGTTACATGGGTCCGCGAGCGGTCAGCAACGCGCGACGCTTTCTCGAACGCCGCATCGCCGCAGAATTCGGCCCGCGCGTCACGATCACCGAACGACTGACGCAACTGAAACACAGCGTCACGCGCTTCCGCATCACGCTCGACTGCTGGCTGGCGGAAGCGAACGGCGACGACGGCCTCACCACGCCTCATCCCACCGCCTGGGTCGCCCCGTCCGAGTTCGCCCGCTACCCCTTCTCCACCACCGGCCGCCAATTCGCGGAAACGCTGCGGCGCGAGTTGCAAGAACCGAATCTGTTCCGCGCACGGCCATAGTACATGCGACCTCGCATCACGCCTGACTCCTGGCTGGCAAAAAATCGAACGGCGACGACGGACGGACTCACCACGCACATCCTTGGCGATTCACGGCAATGCCAGAACCGATCGCACCGCCTGTCGCACATGGGACGCCCAACGGAGTGCCGAGTTCGCCTGCCGCTTCGTGGCGTTGAAACCGGGATAGCGTGTTTCGACGGCGAACTGTTCCAGGAATAACACTCCTCGTCGAATCGAACTCAGCGCCGCATGATGCACGACGACGTCTGTGAGCAGACGATCCAAGTCGTGGGTTCGCGGAACAGGCAGCGACAATTCCACCAACACGGCTTTCAGATATTTCTCAGCACTCTGTTGGCAATGAAAGCAAACCGAGTCATGGAATGGCTCGCCGCTTTGCACGACTTGGTCGGC
>JAYVQJ010001213.1:0-3348 GCA_043777235.1 Planctomycetia bacterium | reverse complement strand
AATTCCGTAAACCGGACGCTAGCGCGTTCCGGCTAATTACCTTAACCAAGTGCCATTCGGCGTCGGCCCTCGGACTCTTCGGAGCGTTTCAATTTCGTCCGGGGGCTGACGCCGCCCGGCTCGCCAGCGTTTGCGGGTCGGCTACGAGAGCACAGCTTCACCGTGCGTCGAAGCTGATTTGTTCGACGGAATAGCCGGTGTCGTCGTTCTTCGAAACGGTCGTCGAAGTCGCGGACTCGAACCGAGACCGCACTTGCCTCGACTCTGGCAGCGAGCCGTCGCTGATTTGATCGGACTTGTAGCGGCCATAGAGGTGGCCGCCGATCACGCTGGCGGCGTAGGTGCCGTAACCGGCGAAGACTCCGCCCAACGCTCCGCCGACGTAGGTGCCGTAAGCCGGATACAGAATCTCGTACGCGTCCTTCTGAGTTTGTTCGTCGGACTCGGTCAGCATGTAACCGAGCGCGTCGTTGGTCGCTTTGGCTTCGTGGTACAGCGGCACTCCGGGAATGAGATAGACCGCCGCGTACGTTCCCTTCCATTCGCGCCGCGCGAAGTCCTTTGAGTGACCCGCTTCGTGAACCGCGACGGCCGGAACATCGGAGTAAACGTGGATCGTGTTTGTGAACGGGTTGAAGTGATCGCCGCCGAAGAGCCGTCCCGGAATGATCGTCTCGCCCAGCACGCTGAGCGCACCCAGCGAGTAACGCCAGCCGGCACCGACCGAATCGTTGGCGGCCAGACGTCGCCAATCGTCGCCGGGGCGATATTGATTCAGCCGCACCTTGACCGAGTGCAATTCATTCTTCACGAGGTAATCAGCAATCGCCGCTTCCGTCTGCGGGCCAACGTCGTGATTCTCGATACGACGATCCCACAGAATGATCTTGTCGGGAACTCCCCACACCCAACCGAACGTGTCGAGAAACTTGTTCGGTTGACCGCGCTCGACTTGCTGGCTCGCGGTGCGAGCTTCCAATACCGCCGACGTCCGATACCGCTGCGCCGAACCGAACTGATACGGCGTCGTCGCGCAGCCGCTCAAACCGCCGATTGCGATGACGCTCAACCAACACAAATCACGAAACGATCGCGTGAATGACGGCGACATGAGAAAACTCCGCGACGAAGTGATGAAGGCAACCAAGAAATGTTGCCGAAGGGAGCGGGGTTCTAGCTCAGCCGTTTCGATTTCGGCAACCCGGGCTCTTCCGGCGTTCCGGGGAGGCAAGGTTCAAAGCCACGGATGAAACACGGATTGAACACGGATCAGGACAGCGAACAAGGCAAAGAAGAAATAGAGTGAGGTCACGGAACGAGGGTACGTAACGTTCTCTAACCTCTGGCTTAGTCCGTGCGTTTATCCGTGGCAAAAAACTACTGTTGTCCGGCATTTCCGTCCGCCGCTTTTTCTTTTCCAATCCCCTGTCTCCTGTCCTGATCCGTGTTCAATCCGTGTTTCATCTGTGGCAAAAATATTCGCCGAAGTGACCTCCCTGGATTACCGAATGAGCCATCCGAGTTAGCCTTCAGCCGACATCGATTGCAGCGGGAATCGCGGCACCACGTCGGGATTCACGACGAATCGCGGACGAATTCCGAGCAGCACGTCCGCGGCGTTCCGTGTACCGCGTGTCTTGGAATCGCGGCTCGACTCGACCGAACTGCCGGCGCAATGGGGCGTGAGAATCACGTTGTCCAATCCGAGCAACGGGTGAGCGGTGGGTGTTCCGGGCAGAGCGAAGACGTCGATCTCTTCAAACACATCCAGCGCGGCTCCGGCGATTTTGCGTTGCTGAAGTAACTCGACCAGCGCGGCTTCATCGACGATCGCTCCGCGGGCCGTGTTGATCAACACGGCGGTCGGTTTCAGCCGATCGAGCCGCTCGGCCGAAAGGAGATACCGCGTCTCTGCGCACAGCGGCAAATGGATCGACACGAAGTCACTCTCGGTCAGCAATTGATCGAGCGGGACCAGTTGCACGTCCAATTGTTTGGCAACGTCTGCGTACTTCGCAGGATTGCGAACCCAAGCCACTCGCCGCAAACCAAACGGAGCGGCGCGTTGAGCGACCACTTGAGCGCTCGCTCCGAAACCGATCAGGCCGAGCGTCTGGCCGGCGATGCGATGCACTCCGGGATGTTGTCGCGCGGTCCACTGGAAACTCCGCATTGCTTCAATCATGAACGGCAACCGCCGAGCGAATGCCAACAACAATGCGAGCGTGTGCTCGGCTTGCTCGTTCAAGCAGAAATCGGGGACGTTCGCGACGACGATCCCGCGCCGAGTCGCTTCCGCCACGTCGATCTTGTCCGTGCCGGCACCAAGCCGCGCGATCACTCGGCAACGCGACAGCCGCTCGATGACCGATCCCGGCAGGCTCGAAGATACGACTAATAGCGCGTCGCAGTCTTTTGCTGCCGCGAGGATTTCATGTGGTTCTTGCCCCTCGACCTCGATGAGTTCCGTTCTCGCTCGCGCGAGTTCGTCCCGCTCGGCGGCTTCAACCGGATACGTGACGGCGTTGAGTCGGACGGCTTTGAGCATGAGTCGGACTCTTTCTGTGAATCCGTGCTTTCCGTGTCGTCCGTGTCCAATCATTGGATGTTTGACGAGAGGGGACACGGATGACGCGGACGACACGGATTTAGGCCAGACGATTCTTTGTAAATTCCGTGACCCAACGGTCGTCCCACAACGAAGGGAATGAGTTTTTTTGATACGGGTGTTGGGCACAAACTGCCTCGTTGAGTTCCAAGCCGAGGCCCGGTTGATCGGGCAAGACGAATTCGCCGTGACGGATGGGGTTCCAGCCGTGGACGAGATCGTTGCGCCAGGGGACGTCGTACTCGGCGAAGTTTTCTTGGATCGCGACTTGCGGAGTCGCCCAGTCGAAATGCAACGCGGCACACAACGCGACCGGGCCGATCGAGCAGTGCGGCGAGATTCTCAAATCGTTCGCTTGGCAGAGCGCGGCGATCTTTTTGCCGATGCCGAGTCCACCGCAATGAGCCAAATCCATCTGCACGACATCGCAGGCTCGCAGCGACGCGAGCCGAGCGAACTCTTCGAGCATGTAAAGCCGCTCGCCCGCCGCGATCGGGAAGGGCAACTCTTGTTTGACGGCGAGCAATTGGTCGAGACTGTGTGGCGTGACCGGCTCCTCGTACCACGCGGGGCGATACGGGATCAGGCGGCGGCCCATCTCGATCGCACAGCCGACCGACAGACGGCCGTGGACTTCGATCATCAAGTCGATCTCGTCGCCAACGGCGTCGCGCACGGCGGCGACGATGCTTTCAGCTTCGAACATTTGCTCGCGAGTCATCTCTTTCCAGGCAGTGCCG
>JAYVQJ010001212.1:0-3348 GCA_043777235.1 Planctomycetia bacterium | reverse complement strand
TAGCAGTACGGCCAGTGATCGCGGCCGTCGGCGGTGTTGCTGTTGCCGGAGGTACTGACACCACGATTCGGGCTGCGGCCGAACTCGCCGACGCACAGCACGAGCGTGTCCTTGAGCAAGCCGCGTTCATCGAGATCGCTGATGAACGCCGACAAGCCGGTGTCGAGCATCGGGCCGGACTGCTTCTTCATGCGGTCGGGCAGGCCGGCGTGATGATCCCACGAGTGGTTGTCGCTGTTGGCGACCTTTGGCCACACGACTTCGACGACTCGCGTGCCGGCTTCGACCAAGCGGCGAGCAAGCAGCAAGCTCTGGCCGAACGTGTTGCGACCGTATTGAGCTCGCAGTTCCGGACCCTCCGCCGAGATATTGAACGCCTCACGAGCACGTCCGGAGACGATCAAACGCATCGCTTGGTCGTAGTACGAATTGAGGTTGTAGTCCTTCACTGCGGCGTCGATCCCCGGCATCGAAGCGTTGATCGTGTCACGCAGTTTGGCTCGGCGCTCGAGCCGCACCGAGAAGACTTCCGGTCGCAGTTGCAGATCGTCGACCTTGATCTTGTCCATCTTGGTCATGTCGAGATCGTCGCCGTCTGGGTAGAGGTTGTACGGGTCGAACGCTTTGCCGAGAAACCCGGCGGTGCCTCCCTTGCCGACGACGTTGCTCTCTTGCAGCGGCCGAGGCAGCATCACGAACGGCAGCATCGGTTCGGTCGGCGGCTTCAAGCGGATGATGTTCGAGCCGAAGTTCGGAAAGTCCTTCGGGCTGGGAGGCTCAAGCTGACCCGACGCACTGACCTTGTCGGTCGTGTAGCCGGTCATCATCTGATAGATCGCGGCCGTGTGATTGAACAACCCGTTCGGCGTGTAGCCCAACGAGCGAATCATCGTGAACTTGTCGTTGATCTGCGCGAGCTTCGGCAGAATCTCGGTAAATTGAACGCCGGGCAGCTTCGTGTCGATCGGCTGAAAGATGCTCTTCACGTTGTCCGGAGCATCCGGTTTTGGATCCCACAGGTCCAAATGCGAAGGACCACCTTGCAGATAGATGAGCACCACGCTCTTGGCTTTGCCCCAACCCGGCCCGCCACTGATCTTGGACTCTTCGGCCTGAGACTTCATTTGCAGCATCGAGCCGAGCGTCAGCCCGAACATCCCGCTGCCACCGACTCGCAGCACATCGCGGCGAGACATCCCCTGTCGGCGGTCACACAAATCTTTCGCACGTTGGCCAAGAAGAGAAAGCATGGATTTATTCCTCGATAAAGTGTTTCGGGTTTAGCCTGAGAGTATTCAGTTTCTGCGCAGGCGACTTGGAAGCCGACGAGCACCGTGTGTCACCCAAAGAACGAAGATTTCCTGACCATCAAATTCATAGATCACTCGGTAGTCACCAACGAAGATTTCTCGAAACTCCACGTCCTCAAATTCTGGAACCAAACTACCAGACTCCGGGAACCGACTCAATTGTCTCACAGAATCACGAATCCGTCGGACAAATCGGTTGGCGTTTCGGCGTGAATCTTTCGCGATGTAGGCTCGCAATTCTGCCAAGTTCGCCTCCGCCGGTTCCGTCCACCGGATGCGGGTCATTCCTCCGACTCCTCATCGTCGTCTTCGCCCTCCAACAGCTTTGCAAAGACTTCCTCGTGATCGGTCACGCGCCCCTCCTCGATAGCCCGCAACCCCTCTTCAATCTTCTGACGCACTTCAAGGTGATAGAGGACGTCTTCCCAAGTGCAATCTTGCGGGATGTTCCCAAGCACCTCCAACGCGGCCGCGACCGGTGGTTTCAGTAGGATTCGTTCTTTCGTTGTCGTCATGTGATCGCTCTCCAGTTCTCCCGATGCGATAAGTTCTAACGATTGAACAAGAACGCCGGGGTGTTGATCAAGGCCCAAACCACGTCTTGGGCGGCGGTCAGGCGTTTGTTGCCGAGTTGGCTTTCGCTGTTTTTCACGTCGGCTTGAAGCTGGAGTAACCTTGAGTCGGGGGGGATCGCTTGGCTGACGAGTTCGAGTTTGCCTTGCAGCTCGACCAGTTTGGGATCGACCGGCAGCGGCTGATTGGCGACTCCGAGAGCGGCTTGCAGGTTGCGGAACTCTTGATCGACGGCCTTGAAGTGCTTCGACAGCAGGGCGGCTTGTTCCGGTTTTCGCTCAGCGGCGGGAGTTGCAACCACCGCCTTGTATTCATCCGCGAGCGTCAGGCCGACGTCGGTCTTGTCCACGGCGACCGAGATGCGGAACCGGCCGATCAAGTAATCGGGCTGACCAAATTTGTTGTGCATCACGATCTTCAACTGCGTGCCACCTTCGATATTGATGGCCTGCTTACATTCAAACGTGGCCCAGTGAGTGACTCCGTATGCGGGCGAGATGGCCCAGCCTTTGTTGCCGTCGTTGGGGTTGCCGTTGACGGCCTTTGCGATCTCAAAATTCACTTGGCTGAAGTCGGCCAGCGGCTTGTGCAGTTCAACTTTCTTGGCCTCATCCGGTTTCGCGGCGGGTGCCGCGAAGACTTCAAATTCGTTGAGCACGAAGTTGCCGTCCGCCGCACGGCCGGGGCCGCCGTTCGGAGCTTTCGCGTCGGCGATCGCTTCCAAGCGGAACGCGGTGATGTTGCGCAGATTCGTCGGGAGCAACACAGTCAGCACGGCGTTGCGAGCACCCTTGGGTTCGACAACGACCGACCGATCCGATTCAACGCTGAGCGTCGTCTCTTTCGGGCCAGTGACCGACGACGGCAGCAGCGGAATCCATTCGACGTTGCTGGTCTGCAGCTTCTCCCATTCACCAACCTTCGCGGCGACGCGGTCGTCGTAAGCTTTGAGGTCCGCTTGCCGAGCGGCAATGTTTTCTTGTCGTTTCTTTTCCATCTCAGTTCGCGCGGGAGCGGTTTCCTTTTCATGAGTCGCGAGTTCTTCCTTCGTGCGCGCGATCGCCTCTTCGCGTTTCTTTTCCAAACCGGGCATGCCTGCGACAACATCGGTTTCGCGTTGCTTGAGCGAGACGGTCAGTCGCAGGTGATCGGCGTCGAGGTCCGCGAGCGCGCTGGCGAACGCTTTGTGTTCCGCGTCTGAGGCGGGGCGATTGAGGACTCGCAGCGAGAGTTCGTTGACGAGCTGCGTGTCATCTGGTTGTGTGGCGACGAGCTTCGTCAGTTCGTTGGTCGGATCGGCGATGGCCTCGGCAACGGTGGCTCCACTGATGAGGGCCATGACGGGACCGAGTTGCAAACCGCCGGAGCGTTCGCATTCGCAAGCGCTCTCGCGAACCGGTCGGCCGAACGTCGCGAAGAAACCGCTCGGCAATTCGATGCCGGAATCGGGCAACGCGGCGGCTCG